>PLTD01000262.1 GCA_003165335.1 Rhodospirillales bacterium
GCTAATAGTTGCGGGCGCTTGGGAATAGTCGGTGCCGATCAGCCCTTAGTGCTTGCGGGTACGATATTCTGAGTTTTCAACGCATCGATCAGCGCTTGCATGGTTCCACCGCCGCGCTGAATGACTGCCGAGAATTGCTGACGATCTGTGACCGCCATGCTGATGCCGGCAATAATGACGTCGGCGATCTTGAATGTGCCGCTCTCTGAGCGGACGCGCCATTGCACCGGCACGGGCGGTCCGCCGTTCGGCCTCGTGATCTCGCTGCTGACGACGGTGTCGCTGTCGCCTTCCTTCTCCTGGCTCGTTACCTTGAATGTCTCGCCGGAGTAGTCTTGAAATCTCTTTGCATAAGCATTGGTTACCTGAGTTTCGTATAGGGTCAGGAATTCCTTCTGCTGATCCGGTGTGGCTGTGCCCCAGTAGCCTCGGCCCACGGTGAACTTGCCGATCGCGTTAACATCGAAATACTGGTTCAAGAGATCGCGAAAACGGGCCCGCTCTTCCGCTTCGGGAATCTGCTTGCCGGCCAACTGGGCAATCGCCTTGTTTCCTAGCTGCTGAACGAACTGTTGCGCGTCGGTGGCACGCTCTTGCGCCGCGGCAGGTGTTGCGCTGAACAGGATTGCCGGTGCTGCGAATGCCGCCGTAATGGCAAACAGCGGACCGAACATGGCGTGACGTGCCGATTTCATGGGGAACCTCGAGTAACGGTGCAAAAGCGGTGGGATTCTAAGCATGGGGCAATCAACAGACAATGATCACATAGGTAATTCGCCGATCGCCACCTAACAACGCTTCAGGTCGGTAGTTCCAGCGGATACGTTGAAATTTCGGTTATGGATGCCGCTCCTTCGTCGTTCACTGTGAGCAGGGTTCACGCCGATTGCTGTAAGGCTTACAAAGATGCGATGTCACAATCCGATTCACCGATAGTAAACGCCAATCCAATGACCGCGGGCGACCCGCCCTATATGGCAGGGCTGAACTCTGCACAGCGAGACGCGGTTGAAGCGCTCGACGGGCCGGTTCTGGTGTTAGCCGGGGCCGGAACCGGCAAGACTCGCGTGCTCACTACGCGCCTTGTCCATCTCCTCGCAACCCGACGGGCCGGCCCGGCCCAGATCCTCGCGGTTACCTTCACCAATAAGGCTGCCCGTGAAATGCGCGACCGCATCGGCGCTTTGTTGGGCGCCCCTGTCGAAGGATGGTGGCTCGGCACCTTCCATGCCTTGGCCGCCCGGTTGCTGCGTCGCCATGCAGAAGAAGTCGGTCTCAAGTCCAACTTCACGATACTCGACACCGACGATCAGATTCGTTTGGTCAAGCAATTGCTTCAGGCAGAAAACATCGACGACAAGCGTTGGCCTGCACGTGTCGTACTCGGTGTGATTGAACGCTGGAAAGACCGGGCGCTGACGCCCGATAAGCTTAAGCCTGAGGATGGGGGCGATGTCGCGGGCGGGCGGGTCGTGCAGCTCTACGCTGCCTATCAGGAGCGCCTTAAGACGCTTAATGCCTGTGATTTTGGCGATCTTCTGCTGCATAATATCACGATTTTTCAGCGCCGCCCGGATGTGTTGGCCGATTATCATCGCCGTTTTCGCTATCTGCTGGTCGACGAATATCAGGACACGAATGTCGGCCAGTATCTTTGGCTGAGGTTGTTGGCTCAGGCTTCCCACAATATTTGCTGCGTCGGCGACGACGATCAGTCGATCTATGGCTGGCGCGGGGCCGAGGTGGGCAACATTCTGCGCTTCGAAAGTGATTTTCCTGGCGCCAAGGTTATCAGGCTTGAACAGAATTACCGTTCGACCTCGCATATCCTGGCAGCTGCCTCGGGTGTGATCGCCCATAATCAGGGCCGATTGGGCAAGACGCTGTGGACAGAATCGGTCGGCGGCGAAAAGGTAGCGGTCGCCGCATTGTCCGATGGCGAAGAAGAGGCGCGCTATGTCGGGGACGAGATCGAAACGCTCCAACGTAAAAGTTTTGCGCTGCGCCAAATTGCGGTTCTGGTCCGCGCCGGTTTTCAAACACGCGAATTCGAGGAGCGCTTTCTGACGCTGGGCCTTCCATACCGCGTGGTGGGCGGACCAAGATTTTACGAGAGGCTAGAAATTAGAGATGCCCTGGCCTATTTCCGGATCATCAACCAACCGGAAGACGACTTGGCTTTCGAACGCATCGTCAACACGCCAAAGCGTGGAGTTGGCGATTCCACATTGCAGACCTTGCGCCAAGCGTCTCGGGTGATGGCCGTCCCTTTAGCCGAAGCGACTTGGCGGCTGACGGAAACGGACGAAATCAAACCCCGCATGCGCACGGTACTGCGCGCCTTGATGCAAGATATAGCCCGTTGGCGCGCCGAACTGGAGCGCATGCCGCACACTGAGCTGGCGCGGATCATCTTGGACGAATCGGGCTATACGGCCATGTGGCAGGCGGACAAGACGCCGGAGGCGCCCGGCAGGCTGGAAAATCTGAAGGAATTGGTTACCGCTATGGCCGATTTCGAGACCATGGGCGGGTTTCTGGAACACGTCAGCCTGGTCATGGAGAACCAAGACTCGGCCGATGGCGATATGGCGACATTAATGACGTTGCACGGTGCAAAAGGACTGGAATTCGATGTTGTCTTTCTACCCGGATGGGAAGAAGGGCTGTTTCCAAGTCAGCGAACGATGGATGAGAACGGTATTGCAGGTCTGGAGGAAGAACGCCGGCTTGCCTATGTCGGCATAACCAGGGCGCGCCAACGCGCGTTCATCAGCTATGCACATTCCCGTCGCGTCTACGGGACCTGGACCTCGACCATCCCGTCCCGATTTATCGACGAATTGCCACCCGAGCATGTGGTGGTTGCCGAAGAACCAACACCGTTTGCCGATCAAGGGGGATTCCGCGGGGGTTTTTCGGACTGGGCTCGCGACGCCGGCTATCGTCTGCCCAGGTCCGGCGCGCAACCGCCAGCCAGAACCTTTCCGGTTATAGAGGGGCATGCCTTCGAGGTTAAACCGCGCGCACGCCCGTCATCGCCATTTGCTAACGGTGCCAGGGTGTTTCATCAGAAGTTCGGCTATGGCACCGTAATTAGTGTCGATAACGACAAGCTTGAGATCGCTTTTGACCAAGCAGGATCAAAAAAAGTGATGGATAGCTTCGTAGTCGGGGCCGATAAAGCGGGATAGTTTTCGACAGACAAGAAATGAGTATTGCGCAAGCGGCAAGTCGCCAAAGGTTAATTCGCGCGAACGCGTAGTTCTTTGCCAGCGGGTCTCCTTTGCGTTATTTATAACCTATGCAACGTATCATTATCGAAAATGAAGAAGCTCGGCAGAATGCACTGCGCAATCTGCATCTGCTCGATACGCCGCCGAGTGAGAGCTTCGATCGGATAACCCGATTAGCCGGCCGGCTGCTGGGCGCTCCGGTATCGACCATTTCTCTGACCGACAACGACCGTCAATGGTTCAAGTCGCGTGTGGGTGTCGATCTAGCCGAAATCCCGCGTTCCGAAGCGCCCTGCAACTACGCCATTCATGCCGACGAAGTGTTCCTCGTGCCGGACATGCTGAAGGACGACCGGTTCAAGTCCAGCATCCTGGCGAAAGCCGGAATTCGCTTCTACGCGGGTGCGCCTCTGATCACACGCACCGGATACGCTCTGGGCACATTGTGTGTGGTCGATGATAAGCCCCGGGTGATGGGCGAAGACGACCAAAAGTTACTTGTCGATTTGGCCGCCATGGTGATGACGCAGATCGAAGTTCAGAACACGATCGGCAGAATCGATCCGACAAGCGGCTTCTCAAACGAGTATCAGTTTTTCGAGGATCTTGAAGACCTTGCGCAACGTCATCCCGACGAGCGGCGAGTCGGTCTTCTCATCGAGCTCGCCTCCCCGCAACAAATCGTACATGGGCTGCGTGTCCTGGGCGCTGCGTTCGTTGAACAATTGATTCGCAATTCTACCGAAACTATCCAACGGACCATTGGTGAGGGAACGCGTCTCTACCACGTAGGGCCAACCCGTTGTCTTGTTCTATTGGACGAATCCGACGTCGGCGATGTGGAAACGCTGTCAGGCCTGTTGGACACCAGGCTTCGCGATACGATCTCGAGTTCGGGAATTCCCGTCATGCCCGACCCGGCGATGGGGACGTACGAATTCGCATTGAACGAGGTGAAGAACTCGCGCGATGTACTGCGTCGTCTGTATAATGCCGCTGACGATGCACGCAAGACGGGGCGCGGCATCGCGTCCTATAATGAACACGGCGATCGCGCCTATACGCGCAGTTTTCAGCTAATCGGCGACATGCGCGAAGCCTTGATGGACTCCGGGGAGCTGACACTTCTGTATCAACCCGTTGTTGAGTTCGCGACCGGCAAGTGCACGGGCGCAGAGGCGCTATCGCGATGGCATCACAAGACTCTTGGAGAGATCGGGCCCGCTGAGTTCATCCCCCTGGCGGAAGGCACGGCTTTGATCCGGCCTCTTACCGCATGGGTACTCGATACGGCACTGTCGCAAGTGGCCCTGTGGAGCAAGGCCGGCCGTTTTCCAAAAGTTTCGATAAATATCTCAGTGCGCAACCTTGAAGAGAGCAATTTCGCGGGCTCGCTCGCCGCGCGATTGGATAGGCACGGCGTGCAGCCTTCGTCGATTCAGATCGAATTCACCGAAAGCGTGCTTGTCAGCTATAGCGCGCGTGCGCTGGACCAACTTGGTGCATTGAAGCGGATGGGGATCACGATCGCAATCGACGATTTCGGTACTGGTTATAGCGGCCTATCCTACCTTCAGCAGCTTCCCGCCAGCGTACTCAAGATCGACCAATCATTCATAAAGTCGCTGTCTGTAAGCGAACATGACCAAAAGTTGGTTCGTGGCATAATCGCCATGGCGCATGATCTGGGCTATCGCGTCGTTGCAGAAGGTATCGAAAATCATGAAGCATACGACATGCTCGCCTCCTGGGGATGCGACGAGGCCCAGGGCTATCTGATTTCACATCCCCTCTCCTCTGCGATGATGGAGGAATGGCTCGATTCGGCCGCAAAAGGCTGAATTGTCTTCGTCTTGAATGTCAGGGATTCGCGCCTAGCTTTAAGGAGGGAGGCGACTTTGGATTCCTCGGTTAAAAATCTGCGCGAGTGGGTTGCGCTGTTGTTTTTTCTGTTTTGTGTGCTGGATATTGCCGGGGTTCAGTACGGCATGATGCTGGCTCAGAATGCGCCTATTCACCCCAACCCTGTCGTGGGGCAGATCGCCTCGATCCTTCGCGGTCCCAAAGGCGCTTGGTATCCCGTTTATATTACGTCAAGGCAGCTTTGGGTGTTCCACGGGCTTTTGGCCGCTGCTGCTGTGTCGCTTCTGGCGACTCTAGGCCTGATCGTCGTGCATGGTGTACGGCATATTCTCGCCACGCCGCGGTCTGCCCGACCACTCCGTCGGAAGCGGTAATTCTGCAACAGGCTTAGCTTCAGAACGCTGGCCAGATCAAAAGCGCACGGTGGCGGCTACTAAAGCCAGCCGGTCATTTAGACGAGGGCGTGCCGGTGTAGCTAATTCGCCAGATCGTTCCGTTACCATCTTCGCCGACCAGCAGGGCGCCGTCGTGTGCTACGGCGACCCCGACCGGCCTTCCCCAGACCTCTCCTCCAGCCGTGACTAGGCCGGTTAAGAAATCTTCATATTCGCCGGTCGGCACGCCTTTATCCAGGATCGCGCGTACAAGTTTGTAGCCAGTTCGATTGAACCGGTTCCACGATCCATGAAGCGTGACAAAGGCACTGTCCTGATAATCCGCCGGGAATTGGTGTCCGGTATAAAAGCTTATCTGAAGGGGTGCTGAATGGGGTTGTAGAAGAACATCGGGCGTAGTTACGGCCCTGCCCAAATCAGGTCTTTCCCCTTTAAGGCGCGGATCTTCGTTGCTGCCGATATAGTACCAGGGCCAACCGTAGAACGCGCCCTGTTTGACCCGTGTTGCATAGTCCGGGGGCAAATTATCGCCCAATGAATCGCGCTCGTTTGTGACGCACCACAAATCGCCGGTCCTGGGAGACACCGCAACGCCTGCGCAATTGCGAATGCCGTTTGCGAAGCTTTTGAGCCCGGCCTTACCGTCAGGGCTGGTCACCAGAACGTCGGCCCGCCATGCCTCATCGCCCCAGGCAGCGCCTAGGCCACGCTCTCTTTCGGCGGCGGCGATTAGGGCTGGATCAGCCTTGTCCATAGTCTCGCCGACATTGGATTTTGAACCGACTGAAATATAAAGCTGGGTGCCATCGGACGAAAACGCGATGTCGCGTGTCGAATGATTGCCCCCGCCGGGTATTGCCGCCACGATTGTTTCGGCGGGACCACGCGGGCTGAGATCGCCGTTGCCGTAAGGGTAACGAATGACCGTGCTGCCAGTGGCGATGTAGACGAACTTCGGATCCGGGCCTGCCGGATAAAATGCGATGCCGAACGGTCCGGCTAATCCCGACACGAAAACCTGCGTCTGGCTGGGCTTGGACGCCCCATCGGCGGCGCGCAGTACGCTGACCTGGCCGATTGCCGTTTGTGCGACAAAGATATCGCCATTGGGAGCGACGCGAATGACCCGAGGCTTCTTGAGTTGAGCGAAGGTCTCGACTGAGAAGCCAGGCGGCACTAATGGCACAGCCCCTGCCGGTTGGGCTATGACGGACGAAAAGTTGGCCTTGATATCAGTCGCATAGGGTGGGGGCAGGTCGCTGGGCACTATGTGCCGCCTCACGCCCGGTGCATCCTTCGAAAAGTCACCGAACGCGTCGGCTCCGGTCCGCACTTCGGTCGCCGATGCTCCCATCGCGGCGACTAATCCTGACAAAAGCAAGCAGATTGCGCCAGAAGCGACGACATTAGGCATGGTTCCCCCCGCGAGAAATAGGCTTGAAACGACAAATGGGCGGGATCATAGACCCCGCCCATTTTGATTCAACATACGGGTTTCAGCGGAACTCCGCTGCCACGATAGACTTATCCGCGCGGGCCGTTTGCGCGAACCGGGCGGCTGCTATCACCGCGCGGCGCGTTTCGGGTTGCTCCCTGAGCGGGCCTGCCCTGACCTGCGCCTTGCCGATATCCATCCTGACGGTGTCCCTCGGGACGGTGTCCTTCTGGGCGCTTGTGCTGCGGGCGGCGCGCCGGCTGTGCCGGCCTCTGCGTAGCCGGGGTCGCTATGCGCGGTGTTTCGGCCGGCAATTCCATCACCGGCAGGCGTTGGCCGATCAGCTTTTCGATATCGCGCAGAAACGCGCGCTCCTCGCTGTCGCACAGGGAGATTGCGACGCCATCCTTACCGGCACGCGCGGTGCGACCGATGCGGTGGACATAGCTTTCCGACACGTTCGGCAGGTCGACATTGATGACGTGGGAAATGCCGTCGATGTCGATGCCGCGCGCGGCGATGTCCGTTGCGACCAATACGCGGACCTTACCGGCGCGAAATGCCTCAAGTGCTGCCTGACGCGCGCCTTGCGATTTGTTGCCGTGGATGGCTGCGGTAGTGATCCCTGCGGCATTCAAATGATCCGTCACCTTGTTCGCGCCGTGTTTGGTGCGGGTAAAGGCGATTACGCGGGTCATTGTTTGGTCGGCGAGAAGATCGACCATGACATGGCGCTTTTGGGCCATCGGCACATGAATGACATGCTGGCCGATCCGTTCCACAGTTGTCGCCTGCGGTGTGACTTCTACACGCATCGGGTTGTTTAGAAGCTTCGCTGCAAGATCGGCGATCTCGCGCGGCATCGTTGCTGAGAAAAGCAGCGTTTGCCGGTTCTTCGGCAATGTTGCGACTATTTTGCGAACGTCGTTGATAAACCCCATGTCCAGCATCCGGTCGGCTTCGTCCAAGACGAAAACAGACAAGTCGTCAAAACGGACATGGCGCTGATTCATTAGGTCCAAAAGTCGTCCGGGGGTTGCCACCAGGACATCGAGACCGCGTTGCAGGGCGTCGACTTGTCGGCCCTGACCGACGCCGCCGAAAATGACGGCGTGCTTTAGCCGAAGATGCGCTCCGTAGTTCTTGACGCTGTCGTCGATCTGGATCGCCAGTTCGCGGGTCGGCGTCAAAATCAGTGCGCGCGGCTGGCTCGGACGTGTCTTTACGCCTGCGTCAGCCAGCTTTTGCAATATTGGAAGTGTAAAGGCGGCGGTCTTGCCTGTGCCGGTTTGGGCGATGCCTAAGAGGTCGCGCCCGGACAGCAGAAGCGGGATCGCCTGCGCCTGAATCGGGGTGGGGGTCGTATAGCCCTGGTCGGCGATTGCTTGTTGCAGTTCGGGGCGGAGAGATAGTTCTGAAAACAAAGAAATAGTCATATGAGTCCGGTTCACGCGCCGGAATCGCGGTTAAACCGCATCTGGCGCGCGCCTAAGTTGCCGTTCCGCGCGCGTGCCGGATGGGCGATTTGTTTGGATGGGTTGTTTCGAAACGCAGCGGAGCGTGGCTCGGGGGCCGAGCGCTGCACCGGTTCGCGCGATCGCGAAACACGGGTCGCGGCCAAATCGGCGCGACGCGTTGCGAGGTAGATGCGCCTATTGGGGGAATAAATCAAGGTGGCGGGGGCGATATGGGTAAGTGACGGTGCTCCCGACCGCAGGATATGGGTCGTTAGGGCGTGGCTTGTGGGCGGGCAGAGCAAAAGGGCGGGGACAATGATAAGGACGATTGGCAGTGCAATTGTAACGGTCTTCATATGGTGCGCTCCGTTTGCTTGCGCGCAAGATGCCGGCGGCATGAGGGCTGCGTGCGCGGCAGATTTTCAAAAGCTTTGCGCGAATTCCGAGCCCGGTCCCGGCCGTCGGCAATGCCTCTTGGAGAACCAGGACAAACTGTCCGACGGTTGTAAGACTGCACTGACGGCCATGCAGGCGAGGGCCACCGGTATTCACGAGGCCTGTGCGGCGGACGCCCAGAAATACTGTGCCGATGCTGTTCAGGGTCAGGGGCGGATGCAGTGCATGATGGCGAACACGGACAAATTCTCGGAGGCCTGCAAGACAGCACTGGCGGGTATGGCGGGGGGAGGAAGGTAAGACGACTTACCGGTTCGAAGCCTTTTCTGAGCGCGGCGCGAACGACACGATATTGGGCTGCAGCTTGGCGCCGGTCGGCTTTTCGTTGCGATGTTTGATGGGGGAAGCCCGAGGTTACGCGGCGTAAGCCAGTGCTGCGACGACGATTCCGGCGACGGTTAGTCCCAGTGAAACGAGCCAGAACGACCGTTTGTGGGCGAGCAGAGCGATCGATGCGCCGGCGATTGCGACATGGACGACGCCCTCGGCGATGGTCAGAATATGATGGCGGCCGAAATGGGTTTCGGCCTTCTCGCTGTGGGCCGTGACCTCTTCCTCCAACTGCTTGGCCTTGTCCTGGGTGACAGGCTGCTCCTTGGAATATTTGTCAGCCTCGCCTTTCATCCGTTCCGCCGCCTCAGGCTGAGCAGCTAGGTCGGCGCCGACAGCATAGATGTGACGCTTGATGCTTTCCGACTGGTACTCGGCCCAGGTGTCGGACGCCTTGGCCTGAGACAGAACCGCGTCGTTCTTCTCGACGAATGTGTGAGATGCCTCGGTCTCTCCCAATGCCCCGATAAAGGCCGCGATGACAGCCATAACCGCTATCGAGAGCGTAACCTGCATCGTCATCGAATCACCCGATTCCGCCGCATGCGCGCTGCGCTCGGCATTTTCCTGGGCGTCGTTCTGAAGATCGGTCAAGTCGGTCATGCTCAAGCTCCAGGTTACCGTATCGCGCCGCTGTTTGGTCAGTTGCCTGCGGGTGAGAAACTATCAGCCTGCGCCATTGACCAGCTTTGTTTGAACCGCTCGTCCTCTGTCCCGGCCAATAACTCGCCCGGGTTTAGAAAGCGGTGGATTTGCTCGTAACTCGCCACCACATCCGGCGAGACACGCTTCAGAAAGTGCCGCGGGGATAATTCCCCCGGATGGGACAGACCGGCAGAGGCGATCAGTTCAGCAAGGGCGGCAAGAGTTGCCCGGTGAAAATTATAGACGCGTTCGGCCTTGTCGGGCACTACAAGGGCCCTTTGGCGAACCTTGTCCTGAGTTGTGACGCCGGTCGGACAGCGATCAGTATGACAAGCCTGCGCCTGAATGCAGCCCAAGGCAAACATGAACCCGCGCGCGGAATTGCACCAGTCTGCACCCATCGCCATAGTCCGTGCCATATCGAAGGCCGTGATGATCTTGCCGCTGGCGCCCAGCCGTATTCGGTCGCGAATATTCAGGCCCACAAGCATATTGTGGGCGAACATCAATCCTTCCTGGAGCGGCGTGCCCATATGATCGACGAATTCCAGGGGTGCGGCGCCGGTACCGCCTTCTTTGCCGTCGATCACGATAAAGTCGGGATAGATTCCCGTTGCCAGCATCGCCTTGCCAATGCTCAGGAATTCCCATGGGTGCCCGATGCACAGCTTGAACCCGACCGGCTTTCCCTCTGAAAGATCCCGCAGCCGCGCCACGAATTCCAGCAGCCCTATTGGCGTCGAAAATTCCGAGTGACGGGACGGAGAGTTGCAATCGACACCCATCGGGACGCCTCTGGCCGCCGCGATTTCTGCCGATACTTTAGCCGCCGGTAAGACCCCGCCGTGGCCGGGCTTGGCGCCTTGCGACAGTTTGATTTCGATCATCCTTACTTGATCCGCACGCGCCTGTTCGGCGAAGCGCTGCGGCGAAAATGCGCCTTCAGCGGTGCGGCATCCGAAGTAGCCGCTGCCGATCTCCCATATGATGTCGCCGCCGTTTTCGCGGTGATATTGGCTGAGACCGCCTTCACCGGTGTCATGGGCGAAGCCGCCCGTTTTTGCACCCTTATTAAGCGCCCGGATCGCGTTGGCGCTTAAGGCTCCGAAGCTCATGGCCGATATATTGAGGACCGAGGCAGAATAGGGTTTTTTGCAGTCGCTTCCTCCGACCTGCACCCGGAAGGGTTGACGTTCGCGATCCTTGGGCGCCAACGAGTGGTTGATCCATTCGTAGCTTTCGCCATAGACGTTCAGTTCAGTGCCGAGCGGCCGCTTGTCCAGCTGCCCTTTCGCCCGCTGATAGACGATCGCCCGGGTGTTTCTGTCGAAAGGTACGCCGTCCGTATCGCTTTCCAGGAAATACTGGCGGATCTCGGGGCGGACATTCTCCAGCAAAAACCGCAGATGCGCGGCGATCGGGTAGCTCCTGAGGATCGAATGATGCGTCTGCAAAAGATCGTGCGTGCCGACAGCGGCCAGCAAAAGAGCTAACAGGAAAATCGGCAGAAATGCCGGTGATACTGCCAGGATCAATATGAGAAATACTACCGATGAAAAAAGCGACAGCGAATAGCTGATATACCTACGCGTAAAGGCGAGCGCTAATATGTTCATGGTTTGCTTCTCACGGACAAATCTCACTACTGAATCGGCCTCCACTTTCTACACGGCTCGCCATTTCTTCGCATGGGATTTCTCGTCTGAAACGACATGAATTGGCTGTTCATAAAGGTTTGTTGCAACATTGGCGGAACGGGATTACAAGGATCAAGACTCAAATTCCGTAGGGTCTGCCCCGTTATCACCGCTGCTTCGGCTCGGATGAGCCGGTTCTCCCCACAAGAAATTTGATCCAGTCAGCTGATCGGCTGGTTGCAACTATGCGGGAGACTCTCGAATGCCGTCAGGCACAGTTAAATGGTTCAATGCCACGAAGGGCTATGGCTTCATCCAACCCGATGATGGCTCGAAAGACGTTTTCGTCCATGTATCCGCCGTCGAGCGCGCTGGAATGCGTTCGTTGATGGAAGGCCAGAAGATTACCTTCTCGATCGAACAGGGCCGCGAAGGCAAAAGCTCAGCCGTCGATCTGCAGAGCGCCTGATTTATCTTGCGATTGCCGTTAGTTGTGTCCCGATCGGGAGCAACTGACGGCAACTCTTCCTACCCGCCGGCTAAAGTCGGGCGGGTTTATTGCCTTGGCCAGCTTCGCTGAACGAAGCGGCTGACCCGGTGTCTGCATATCTGCGGCGCCCTGGCAGGTCTTGTGCGTGACCTGCCCCAATTCCCACCTCGACCGAATTCGAAAACTGCTATCCCGAGTTCTAGACGGATCGAGTCCAGTATCCGGGACCGGGAAGACAATGATCGCAAAGCTTTTCCTGGCAGGCCTAAGTTCGGCCGACTAACATCATGAAAATCAATTGGAGGAAGCGTCATGTTCGCAAAACAATACGGGCCCTGGGCTCTTATTGCCGGGGGATCAGAGGGCGTGGGGGAAAGCTTCGCGCTTAAACTTGCGGCGGAGGGAGTCAATCTCGTGCTGGTCGCCCGCAAGGCCGAGCCGCTCGAGGCCTTGGCCGATCGAATTCGTGAAAGTAGTTCTATCCAGGTCCGAACATTGGTGCAGGATTTGACCGCACCTGAAATGCTGGATCGGGTCAAAGGGGTCACGGCTGATATCGATGTCGGCCTACTGATCTATAATGCAGGATCCGTTTCCCATTTTTCTGCTTTTCTTGACGATACGATGGAAGAAACAATGCGTATGGTGCGACTTGGCGTCGTCGCCCCGACAATCTTGGCCCACCATTTCGGGGAAGGCATGCGCGGGCGCGGGCGCGGCGGAATTATCCTGATAGGCTCGATGGCGGGTTACGCAGGTGCCCCGGGCGAGATCGTCTATTCGGGTGGAAAGGCGTTCAGCCGGATGCTGGCAGAAGGGCTCTGGTATGAACTCAAGCCGCACAATGTGCATGTGCTTGGGTTGATCCTCGGTCTAACGCGCACGCCCGCGATGGCGCGGTTGGGATTGGCTATGAACAACCCGGATTTTGTGCCGGACGAACCTGATGCCGTAGTCGAAGAGGCATTCGTGCATCTAGCCGATGGGCCGATCTGGAATGTCGGAGGCAAGGAGGAGGGCGCGCGCTATTTGGGCACGATCCCGCGGGCCGACGCGGTGGCCTTCATGGCGAAGGGCGCCAAGGATCTACATGGATAAGATATTGGCCGCAGTCGGTACGTTTCGTCAGTACCGGTGTGTGGTCTGAGCATGCGGATACGGGACAAGCCGTACTGCCCCCGACAAAAATCGACCCATTGACCTGCCGGGCCGCCATCGAGGCATCCCGGCAGGTTTTAGCCGACTACTGCTTGGCGGCTGTAAAGCTGCCGGTGACACCCTGAACTTCGATGTCGCCCTTCATGGACTTGTCGGTGTCGAGCGTGCCCTTAAAGGTCAGAACCGCCTGACCGCCGTCCCAATCCCAGGACACATTCTTACCAGCGACTGTGACCGGGGTCGCCGGGCCAACCTTGTCGGCTGGGCCGCAAGCCGCAGTCGGCTTGTCGGCTGCGCCAGCGAATGTGCAGCCGATTTCCACGGCATTGCCGACCACGTCGCCGGTAATCTTCCATGCGCCCGCGAGACCATCGGCATAGGCCGCGCCCGAGAGAGAAAGTGCGGCAACAGCCACCGCGAAAAGACCTGTCTTCATCTCTAAATCCCCTTTTGTGGCATCGTTATCGATGTTGGAACGACGTTACAATTTAGCCCGACACTCGACAACACTCTATTCGCGGGTGTTCGGCTCCGACTTAACTTTATCCAGCCTGGATAAAGTCCTCCGGCCCGAAATAGGCCTTCATGCTGGTGAATTTGCCGGCATCGTTGAAAGTCATGACGTCGATTATCCGAACCGTTAGAGGTCCAACCTTCGCTTCAAACGCCATTGCAGCTGCGTTCGTGTGTGAGCCCCGGATTGGAGCCGACAGGGAAAGCCGGGCGCCATTCTTCAGGGCATCGGCGTAAAAGGCGCGGATCTCATCTTTTCCATTATGCGCCGGCGCACCGACCGGGTCTTCGACGACGGCATCATCGGTGAACAGGCCTACCAGCCCGTCCAAGTTGCCGGCGTTGAAGTTATCAAGATAAGCCTGCAGCGCGGCTTTCATCGTCGCTTCGGATGGCATTTGTATTTCCCCTCGGATGGCGGTGTGTTCGCGACAGCTTTAGGCGAAGCCGGCGGCTGCGAAAAGCCCCAGCACGCACAGCGCACCAAGGATAAACAGCACCGACCGCAAGGTCGATCGATCGGTAATATAGGCGATCGTGTATAGGATGCGCAGAATCACATGGATGCCGGCCAACCAATCGATTGTCGCATGAGGAGCGCCCGCGATGCTGGCGATAATGACTCCGGCGGCGAATATCGGAAATGACTCGAAATGGTTGCGTTGCGCCCAGTCAGCGCGCTGGCGCGGGCCGGCCAATGCTTCGAGCGAAAGTCTAGGTGCGTGATTATCCACGTCGCCGCGCTTGGCATAGGCCGCGGCCGCGTAAGGTAGGATGGATGCGGCAAGAACCATCCAGTAGGCGAAATACATCGACGACATCCCCCAAACTCCGCGCAGTTTATCTGCGCGATTACCGCCGGATCATGACTTCGGGCATTACCGGCGTCCAGCGGGATTAGTGCGGGTCGAAGCGCCCGTCTCTGATTTCGGCGACGATCTCAAATGACCTCAACCTAGCAGCATGGTCGAAAATCTGGCTCGTCATCATGATTTCGTCGGCGCCCGTCTCGGCAATGAAGGCAAGCAGGCTGCGACGCACGGTTTCTGCTGAACCAACTATCGCCCGGGATAAAGCATGCTCCAGCCCGGCTTTCTCCTGCGCTGACCAAAGTCCATCCATACTGTCCACCGGCGGCGGCAATGGGGCGGGGCTGCCTCGTCGCAGTAAAGTCCACTGCTGCTGCAGCGAAGTAAACAGCCGGGCGGCTTCGGCATCCGTGTCAGCAGCGCAGACATTCAAGCCGAGCATTGTGTAGGGCTCATTGAGTTGAGCCGACGGGCGGAATTGGCTGCGATAGATGTTGAGGGCCTCCATCATTGCATCTGGAGCAAAATGCGACGCAAAGGCGAACGGAAGGCCCAAATAGGCGGCCAGCTGCGCACTGAACAAGCTTGAGCCCAAAAGCCAGATCGGCACATCCAAACCGGCGCCGGGCACGGCGCGGACCAATTGGCCAGGTTCGGCCGGCCGGAAGTAAGATTGCAGTTCGATCACATCCTGGGGAAATGTGTCGCCGCCCGCCATATTCCGGCGCAACGCCTGAGCTGTCCGCCCGTCCGTGCCCGGCGCACGTCCGAGACCCAAATCGATTCTACCCGGATAGAGCGCTGCCAGGGTGCCGAATTGTTCAGCTATCACCAACGGCGCGTGGTTGGGCAGCATAACGCCGCCGGATCCGACACGGATGGTTGAAGTGCCTCCTGCGACATGGCCGATGACGACGGAAGTGGCCGCGCTAGCGATGCCGGGCATGTTGTGATGCTCGGCCAGCCAATAGCGCAAATAACCCCAGCGCTCGGCATGGCGGGCGAGGTCCAGCGTATTGCGGAATGCTTGACTGGCGTCGCCGCCCTGTACGACTGGGGTCGTATCAAGTACCGAGATGGGGATCATGAGTTGCTAAATCGTCCTTTCGGCAGCGCGCCGCAAGAGGCATTTCAGCGGATATGCAGCATATTCAACATCTTGTGAAGGTGCTGGAACGTTCCGCGTCCGACTCGGGTGTTGGATCAATATATTGTGTGTATCCCATATATTTTGTGTTTAAATTGGAGAGACGGTCGGCAACCTGCCGGCCCATTCTGCCAAAAGAACCAACATATAGTACGCGTTCCAGGAACGTTACGCGCCCGACTCGGGCTAAACTACAATATATGGGCCTGTATTTGCGCGCTGCCTGTCGATTAATCGGCTGTTTCGACGAAGCTTATTCCCCCGCCGGCAAAAAGCGTGTTTTCTGGCGACCGCCGAGTTTGATATCTCTGGAAGGAAGACATGGCCTATTACACCAAGGTGCTGTTGCCGGGCGAAAGCGTTCGTATAATCGGTCGGCTGCATTGGGCTATTTATATACGGGCGTGGTTCTGTCTTATTATCGCGGCCTTGGCCACTATCGACTTTCTATATCTCAGGTCCCGGCCGGCCGACGGCGCGAGCGATACCCCGGTGTCGCTGATCGCCCTGGGAATTACCGCGTTCTTCCTGTTCTTCGGACTCTTTTTCCTGTTGGTGGCCTGGAATCGCCGCAAGACCACCGAAATCGTCGTTACCGACCGACGGATAATCTTCAAAGAGGGATTCATCCGAAGACGCACGATGGAAATGAATATGAGCAAGGTCGAGACGGTGGACGTTGTCCAATCGATTCCGGGCCGCCTGCTAAACTACGGCACGATTTTGATCCGTGGCGTAGGCTCAAGCTATGAACCCCTGCGACTGGTTTCGGACCCCTTGGCGTTCAGAACGGCGATCATCGCCCAATAGGCCTGATTCAGCTCATCCGCATTGGCATTTCAGATCTTGCGACAAAGCACGACGTATTTGCCCTATTGACAGAGTCTAATTTTTAGACTGTTTGGCAAACATATAACTGGGTCTAAAAATTGAGGGCAGCTCGGTATTGCCTGAGCCCATCACGGAATTGCGGCTCCCGAACATCGGGACCCGCTTGAGGGAGACTTTAATGTCAGTTCGTTTTACAGCGGCGCTTTGCGCTTCGGCCGCGTTTGTCGGTTTGATTGGCGGCGCGCGCGTCGCAGTTGCCCAGTCCGATCAGCCTGCCGCTTCGGCCGGTAACGGTCTTGAGGAAGTTGTCGTTACCGCGCGTCGTCGCGAAGAAAAGATCCAGACAGTTCCGATCGCGATTACGGCCTTTACCCAGGCCGACATCGAGAAGAAGTCGATCCATGAGATGCACGATCTGGAGCTATATGTTCCGTCGATCGGCTCAAGTTTGGCCCAGTCGGATTCGAACGGCGTATACTCTTCGCAGCTCCGTCTGCGCGGCCTCCCGGGTACTGAAATCTATTTGAATGACGTGCCGATCGGCAACGCCGACTTTCAGCCCGGCACCGGCATTCAGCACGGCCTATCCGAGGGATATCTTTTCGACCTGGACGGTCTCGAAGTCGTCAAGGGTCCGCAGGGCACGTTGTTCGGCAAGAATTCAGTCGGTGGTCTGATCTCGATCAAGCCGAAGCACCCGACTAATGACTATGAAGGCTATGCCAAGGTCACTTTCGGCAATTACGGCGACAAGGAAATCGAGGCCGCCGTCAATGTTCCCGTGATCGATGACAAGCTGCTGGTCCGGATTGCCGGCCAGGGACAACAGCGCGACGGCTATACCCACGATGTCTATTCGGGCAAGGACCTGGATAACAAGAATTTCCAGGCGTGGCGCGTCACCGTCACGGCTCGTCCGACCGACGATATCGAGGACATCTTCACCTATGACGGCTATTGGCAGGATACCAATGGCTCATCGGAAATCGTTAAAGACGTCAATACGGGCTTTGCGCTGAGCAATCTGAAGACCGTCTTTGCTTCTTCGCCGGCGGCTCTAGGTGCATTATCCGCGTTCGGTGTTAACCCCGCGACCACACCGGTCACCACTGGCACAGGGCCCAGCATCACCGGTCTGTTCAGCGGTGCGACCTTTGTGTCGACGGCACTCGCGGCCGCGAAAGCCGGCGCCGTTTCGCTATACCCGAATTTGTCGGCCGACTTTGCCGCGCAGCAAGCTTTGGGCCCACGGTCAGAGCTTGGGAACAATTTTCAGGGTATCGGCAAGGACTATTTCTACGGCCTCACCAACTCGACCAACTGGGACGTCAACGACAATCTGACAGTCAAGAACATCGCAGCCGCCAGAATCTTTAAGGAACTAGCGACGGTCGACTATTCCCCAATCGGCGCTCCGCTTCTCAATATCGGTATTCCAGGCAACAATCAGGAATGGGGCGAGAATTCGGTTCAATATACCGAAGAGCTCCAGCTCCAGGGTAAAGCCTTACAGGATAAGCTTAGCTGGGTTTTGGGCGGCTTTCTCGAATTCGACGAGCCCCTCGGCAGCACGACCTTGGGTTCGGCGAATCTGGGCGATACCATTTTCGGCGGCGTGACCTATAGCCACTTCAATACATCGGCGCGCAGCCAGGCCGCATTCGGAACCGCGACTTATGATCTCGACGATTATCTGTCAGGCCTGAAGCTGACGGGCGGTTATCGCTATACTTTCGACTTCTCAGAAGTCGAGGTTCAATCCGATACTGGTGTCGATCAAATCGAGCGCAACGCAAATGGGACTCTGGCGAATTGCCCGTCCTTCAATCATGACAATAATTGCTTCCAGTCGCTCAGTCGGCATTTCAGCTCTCCGGGTTGGAACGTCAGCTTGGAAGAGCAGCTCGATCCGGACACCTTGCTCTATATTCGTTCGGGCAACGCCTACCATCCGGGCGGGTTCAATACTTCGGTACCGAACCAGTTTGCGTCTTTCGGTCCTGAGCATATTACCGACGTTGAAGCGGGCGCGAAGCTGACTTTCAAAGTCGATGATATTCAGTTCCGCACGAACTTCGATGCGTTCCACAGCGACTATAAAGACATTCAGGTTCAAAGCTTGGTGTCATTCACCGACCCGAACGGCGGAAACCACACGAATTCGCTCTATCAGAACGCCGCGACCGCGACGATCAATGGCGGCGAATTCGAGGCGACCGTTCTGCCGTTCAAGGGCGTGGAAGTTAACGCACATGGATCGTACATCGATGCCAAATACGGTTCTTATCCAGCCGTGTTCGGTGGCGGAGCCGCATCGTCAGTCCCGTTCATGTATTTTCCGCGGATTTCCTGGGGTGCGTCGGCAACCTATCATCTACCGATTGACCTATCTTATGGCGACGTCGCCGTTACCGCGACCTGGTCGCATTATGGCCATCAGGTCGATTCGGTGTCGATCGGTGAGGCCTATCCGATCACGCCTGGCCACGACCTGCTGAACCTGCGGATCGATTGGACCGATATCTTCGGCCAGCCGGTCGATGCCGGCTTCTTCATGAACAACGCCCTGGATACGACTTATGTCGCCGGTGCTATCCCGATCTATACGCAACTCGGCTTCACGTCGGTTTCTTATGGCGCGCCGCGGATGTTCGGCTTCTCGCTGAAATATCGCTTCACCGCCGGCGAAAGCACCAGCGCACCGGCATCGGCTTACACGCCTCCGGCGGCAGTTGCACCGGCGCCATCGGTTTCGAAGAGCTATCTGGTGTTCTTCGACTTCAACAAGTCGGATCTGACGGCTGATGCGACGACCATCGTCGATCAGGCGGCAAAGAATGCCGGTCCGGCCAAGGTCACGCAACTGACCGTGACAGGCCACACCGATACGGTGGGCTCTGACGCCTACAATATGCGCCTCAGCCGCCGCCGTGCGGAATCGGTAGCGGCACAGCTCGAAAAGGACGGCATTCCGTCATCCGAGATCGAGATCGTGGCCAAAGGCAAGCGTGACCTGCTGGTCCCGACCAAGGACGGGGTGAAGGAGCCGCAGAACCGGCGCGTTCAGATCGTCTATGACAACGGGGCGACCTCGTAAAAAGACCAATTAGACCAAAATCAGGCGGCGCTTCCCCGGAGGCGCCGCCTTTTTTATGACCCAAATCCTGAACTAAGCCTCATGTATGTGCAGGGCGCAGAGCCGATCTACACGCAGCTCGGCTTCACATCGCTTAGCTATAATCCGCCGCAGATATTCGGCTTCAATGTGAAATACCGATTCAGCATGACTTCTTCGTCGGAAATGGCAACGGCGGCCTATAACCCCGCCGCCGGTCGTCGCACCCGCGCCTTCGGTGCCGAAGCGCTAATTGGTGTTCTTTGATTTCAACTAATCCAACTTGACGCCGCAGGCGACGACGATCGTCGATCAAGCCGCGAAGAACGCCGGCCCGGCCAAAGTGACTGAGATTACAGTTACCGGTCATACCGATACGATGGGTTCGGACGCCTATAATATGCGTCTCTCCCGCCACCGCGCGGAATCGGTCGCGGCTCAATTGGAGAAGGACGGAATTCCCTCTAGCGAGATCGAGATTGTGGCCAAAGGCAAGCGCGATCTGCTCGTTCCGACCAAGGATGGGGTCAAGGAACCGCAGAATCGGCGTGTCCAGATCGTCTACGACAATGGGGCCACTTCCTAAGGGGTCCGAACCCCTTACAACTGTTGCGAAATTATCACGCGGCGCTTTTAGAAATAGAAGCGCCGCGTCCTTTTTGCCCAAAAACTGAATTATGAATCACAATTCCTCTTGACGCAGATCGCCGTTCGCAAGAAAGGTGGCCGCGATTTCGGGGGCGTCTCTCTCTGTCGAGGGGCACTCAACAGTTTCCGAATTTCGCCTTAGAGCCCCAGTCAGCGGCTCAGTCTTCGGGAGGAAAAATGTCAACACGTTTCACTTTGGCGCTTTGCGCCACCGCGGCAATCGTCGGTCTTACCGGCGCACGCACCACGTTGGCTCAGTCGGACCAGCAGACGGCATCGGCCGGCGGCAACGGCCTGGAAGAGATCGTTGTTACGGCGCGCCGTAAAGAAGAACGTGTACAGTCGGTCCCGATCGCGATTACGGCGTTCAGCCAGGCGGATATCGAGAAAAACCATATTCAAGACGTTCAAGATCTAGCGCGCAACGTGCCGTCATTGGCCGTCAGCAACAGCCAGTCGGACGCAAACGCACCATATTCCAGCCAGACCCGCCTGCGCGGACTGCCCGGGACGGTCATTTATTTCGCTGACGTTCCTTTGGGCGCAGCCGACTATGCGACCGGCACCGGTCTCACCCACGGATTGTCCTCCGGCTTTTATTACGATCTCGACAACCTCGAAGTTTTGAAGGGCCCGCAGGGCACCCTGTTCGGAAAGAATTCCATCGGTGGTTTGATCTCGATTGAACCAAAAAAGCCCACCAGCGACTTCGAGGGCTATGCCCAGGTCAAATTCGGTGACTATTCCGACCGTGAATTCGAAGGCGCGGTGAATATCCCGATTATCGCCGACAAACTGCTGGTCCGGATCGCCGGACAGTCACAGCAGCGTGACGGCTACACCAAGGATTATTACACCGGACAGGATTACGACAACCGGAATTATTATTCCTGGCGCATCGGCGTGACCTTCCGCCCGACCGACGATATCGAGAACTATCTCGTTTATGACGGCTACTGGCAGGATACCAACGGGTCGTCGACGATCGCCCGGTACGTTAACCCCAATTTCGTCCTATCCGCGAAGGCATCGGCCGCTTCGCCCGCTCTGGGTTTTCTGAGCGCGTTCGGCCTGGGCAATGCGCCCATTACACTGGGCAACGGCCCTTCTCTGTCGGGATTGGCCACGAACTTCGGTGGGACGATCGCGGCCGCGCTGGCGGCGGGCCCGCAGGGCTCATTCTCCTTTTTCCCGAACATCCAGCAGGTCGTCGCCCAGCAGCAAGCGCTCGGCGTTCGTACTGAACTCGGCCACTCGGTTCAGGGCATCGGCAAAGACTATTTCTACGGCTTCACCGACACAGCCACGTGGGATATCAACGATAGCCTAACGGTAAAAAACATCGCCGCAGCGCGCGTATTTAAGCAATTGTCGACGACGGACGATTTCGGAGCCGGAAACCTGCCGGTTCTGAACATCGGTGTACCGGGCAACCAGCAGCAGTGGGGCGACAACTCCATTCAGTACACTGAGGAGCTCCAGCTTGAGGGCAAGGCGCTCAACGACAAGCTGTCATGGGTTCTGGGCGGCTACTTGGAATATGACGGGCCGATCGGCGACACGCTGCTGGGATCAACGGCGGTAGCCAACCCGGCTTTCTATCATTTCACCAACACCGCGCGCAGCCAGGCGGCGTTCGCCCACGGCATCTATGACCTGTCGGACTATGTCGAGGGTCTGCGGTTTACCGCCGGCTATCGCTACACCTGGGATCACATCACGGCCGAAGAACGCGGTACCAACGGCATCGACGGCGTGACGCGCAACGCCGACGGCACGCCGAACAACTGCTCGGCCGTGATCAATGTCGACAACAACTGCCATGTCTCCGCCGGCGGCGACTTCAGCTCCTTTGGCTGGAACGTCGGACTGGACGAGCAGTTGACCCCCAGTACCCTGGTCTACATCAGGTCGGGTAACGCCTATCGTCCCGGCGGTTTCAACCTGAACGTCGGCGCCAATGCCGAGAAGTTCCAGCCTGAACATGTAACCGACGTCGAAATCGGTACCAAGACGGATTGGGATTTGTACGGGCTTCATGCCCGCACCAACGCGGACATTTACCACACCGACTATAAGGACATTCAGGTTCAGGAACTGGTTTCGGTCGTCGATCCGGAAGGCAATACGCACGTCAATTCGGCCTATCAGAACGCCGCGGCCGCAACACTCGAAGGCGCAGAGTTGGAGGCGAGCTTCGTGCCCTTTACAGGCTTCGAACTCGAACCGCACGCTTCTTACATCTATGCACACTACGACAAGTACCCGCTCGGGTTCGGTACTCTGAACTCCGATCCGGCCTTCCAGTATCTGCCGAAATGGCAGTATGCCGTGACGGCAACCTATCACCTGCCGATCGACGCATCTTTGGGCGATATTGCGCTCTCCGGTACTTATTCCTGGTATGGGCACCAATATCTGTCGGTCAATGCCGGCGAGATCTATCCGATCATGCCGTCCTACGAGAACGTCGACATCCAGGTCGACTGGAAAGACTTCCTGAGCTATCCGGTCGACCTCGGCTTCTCCATGACCAACGTGCAGAACAACGTCCATGTTGTCGGCGGCTTCCCGATCTATGCTCAGCTCGGCTTCACCTCGCTTGTCTACAACGCACCGCGGATGTTCGCCTTCTCGGCCAAATACCGCTTCGGCGGTCCGACTGAAACGGCAGAGCCCGCGACGGCCTATACGCCGCCGCCGGCCGTTGCACCGGCGCCTTCGGTTCCGAAGAGCTATCTGGTGTTCTTCGACTTCAACAAGTCTGATCTGACGGCAGATGCGACCACCATCGTCGATCAGGCCGCCAAGAACGCCGGTCCGGCAAAGGTCACCCAGCTGACCGTAACCGGTCACACCGATACTGTGGGCTCTGACGCCTACAATATGCGCCTCAGCCGCCGCCGTGCGGAATCGGTTGCAGCCCAACTCGAGAAGGACGGCATCGCGTCGTCCGAGATCGAGATCGTTGCCAAGGGCAAGCGCGACCTGCTGGTCCCGACCAAGGACGGGGTGAAGGAGCCCCAGAACCGGCGCGTTCAGATCGTCTATGGCAACGGGGCAACCTCGTAAAAGAAACCGATCAGACCAAAATCAGGCGGCGCTTCCCAGGAGGCGCCGCCTTTTTTATTAATCTAAAGAAGGGCGTACAAATCCGGTTAGTGCTTGACGCAGATTAAATTTGCCGTGAAGTTGCGCCCAATAGAGACGCCGGAGTCCTGAAGTGTTTGGGGATTCTGCATTAAGCATCTCTTTTTGATGAATGACGGCCGCGCGGAATCAAGACGCGGACCTTTGGGAGGAATTATGTCTGTACGAGTGAAAGCGGCGCTTTGCGCCACTGCGGCTATTGTCGGTCTCACGGGCGCACGCGTCACGCTGGCCCAATCGTCGGATCAGCCGGCGGCATCAGCCGGTTCGGGGCTCGAGGAAATCGTCGTCACGGCCCGCCGCCGCGAAGAGCGCGTACAGACCGTTCCGATCGCGATTACCGCGTTCAGCCAGGCGGATATCGAAAAGAAGCAGATCCACCAAATCCGCGAACTGTCTCAGAATGTTCCGTCGCTCAGCATGGCCCAGTCTCAGTCGGATACCAACGGGCTCTATTCCGGGCAGTTGCGCTTGCGCGGTTTGCCCGGCACCGAAATCTATTTCGACGACGTTCCCATCGGCAATGCAGACATACAGGCCGGAACCGGCATTACGCATGGCCTATCCGAAGGCTTTCTGTACGACCTCGACGATGTTGAAGTCGTCAAAGGCCCGCAGGGGACTTTGTTCGGAAAGAATTCGGTCGGCGGCCTGATCTCGATCAAGCCGAAAAAGCCGACCGACGACTATGAGGGATATTTGCGGGTCGCATTCGGCAATTACAGCGACAAGGAAGTCGAAGGCGCGGTCAATATTCCGGTCATCCAGGATAAATTGCTTGTCCGCTTCGCCGGGCAAATGCAGCAGCGCGACGGCTATACGAAAGACGTCGCCAATGGCCAAGACCTGGACAACAAGAATTTCTATGCCTGGCGCGCCAGTGTGACCCTGCGGCCGACCGACGATATTGAAAACGACTTCGTCTATGACGGCTATTGGCAGGACACGAACGGTTCGGGCGAGCTGGTAAAATATTATAATCCGGCGAATGCCTTAGCGACAGGCGCAGCGCTTGGTCTGCCGGCGCCTTTGGCTTCGCTTCCGATCACGCTCGGCGTCGGCCCGAATCTGACCGGCCTGTTCAATCCTGCCACCGCTGTCCCGACGGCGATCGCGGCTTTGGGCGCCGGCGGTTTTTCGCTCTACCCCGGCAGCGCGGCCGTGGCGGCGGAACAGCAGGCGCTAGGTCCGCGTCAGGATGTCGGCAGCAGCATCCAGGGTATCGGCAAGGATTACTTCTACGGCCTGACCGATACGGCTACCTGGAATATCGACGATAACCTGACGCTGAAAAACATCGCCGCCGCCCGAATCTTCAAGCAGTTGGCGACCGCGGACTTCGCGCCGCTCGGCTTTCCGCTGCTCAATATCGGCGTACCCGGCAACCAGCAGCAGTGGGGCGACAATTCGGTTCAATACACCGAGGAAATTCAGCTTCAGGGCAAGTCGCTTAGCGATAAGCTGACCTGGGTCACCGGCGGGTACCTCGAATTCGATCACCCGTTGGGCGACACGCTGCTCGGCTCCGCCGCCCTCGGCGATACGCCGTTCGGCACAGTGGGCTACTACCACTTCAATATTCAGACGCGCAGCGAGGCCCTGTTCGCGCATGGCACCTACGACCTCAGCGACTATGTCGAGGGGCTCAGCTTCACCGGCGGATACCGCTACACATGGGACTATGCATCGACCGGTTCGCGCAGCACCAATGGTACGGACAGTGTCACTCGCAACCCGGACGGCTCGCCGGCCAATTGCGGCGGCACCTTCGCATTCGACAATAATTGCTACCAATCGGTGAGTGGGCATTTCAGCTCGCCGGGCTGGAACGTCAGTCTGGAAGAGCTGTTAGACCCGGATACGCTGCTCTATGTGCGTGCGGGGAATGCCTACCGGCCGGGCGCCTTCAACCTCAATGTTCCTGCCCAATACGCGAAGGTTCAGCCGGAACACGACACCGATGTCGAAATCGGCGTGAAGAAGGATTGGGACTTGTGGGGCATGCATGCGCGGACGAACGCGGACATCTTCCATACCACCTATAAGTCGATCCAGGTTACGCAGACGGTTCCGATCCAACAGGGGAACGTTATCAAGGAGAACTCGATCAACGAGAACGCGGCCAGCGCCACGCTGGAAGGCGGTGAGCTTGAGGCCACTTTCCTGCCATACAAGGGCGTCGAGATTTCACCGCATGCTTCGTACCTCCATGCGAGTTACGGCCAGTATCCAACGGCATTCGGCGCGATTTCGGCCGGTACGAACACGCCGTTCAACTTCACTCCGAAATGGCAGTACGGGATCACCGGCACCTACCATCTGCCGATCGACGAGTCGCTGGGCGATATCGCGCTGTCGGCGACCTATTCCTGGTACGGACATCAATATAATACCCAGCTATTGGGTGATATTTATCCGATTCAGCCGTCATACGAAAATATCGATGCCCGGATCGATTGGACGAATTTCCTCAGCTATCCGGTCGATCTCGGCTTTTTCATGACGAACGTGCAGAACAATGTGCATGTGATCGGGGCCACAACGCTTTACACGAATCTGGGCTTTGACTCGGTAGCGTATAATCCGCCTCGTATGTTCGGCTTGTCGGCTAAATATCGGTTTAGCGCCGGGTCTCAAACCAGCGAGGCCGCGTCCACCTACGTTCCGCCGCCGGCGGTCGCTTCGGCTCCGGCCGTACCGAAGAGCTATCTGGTGTTTTTCGATTTCAACAAGTCGGATCTGACGCCTGATGCGACGACCATCGTCGATCAGGCCGCCAAGAACGCAGGCCCGGCCAAGGTGACCCAGCTGACCGTAACCGGTCATACCGATACGGTTGGCTCGGATGCCTACAATATGCGCCTCAGCCGCCGACGTGCGGAATCGGTTGCGGCTCAATTGGAAAAGGACGGCATCCCCTCCAGCGAGATCGAGATCGTGGCCAAGGGCAAGCGCGACCTGCTGGTCCCGACCAAGGACGGGGTGAAGGAACCCCAGAACCGGCGTGTCCAGATCGTCTACGACAACGGGGCGACCTCATAATATTATAACCACACACTGTTGCTGCAATATAACGCGGCGCCTCCAGAAATGGAGGCGCCGTTTGTTTGAGCGGCTGAATCCCGTGCTGAATCGCGATTATGCTTGACGTAACGCGCATTTTCACTTGAAGTCGCACTCAATAGCCGAGCCTGAGCATGGAAATGTCCCATGATTAAAGGGGTTCGGCACCGGGGCGGATACAGAGCGCGCAATGCAGCTCTGGTTTTTAAGGGGGAAAATATGTCGTCACGTATTACGTTGGCACTGTGCGCCTCTGTCGCGATTGTCGGGCTTACCGGCGCGCATACCACGTTGGCGCAGTCATCGGACCAATCGACTACAGCCGCCAGCTCAGGTCCGGGCATCGAAGAAGTGGTCGTGACGGCCCGACGCCGTGAAGAAAAGGCGCAGTCGGTTCCGATTACGCTGCTGACCTTTACGCCCGAAGCGCTGCAGAAGCAGGATATTCGTGACTCGCTGACACTGACGGACTCGATTCCGGGACTGAACGGCGCCACGGGTGCGTCGCTGGGCCTGACCTATACGTTCCTGCGTGGCGCACCGGGCGTCGTTGCCTATTGGAACCAGGTGCCGATCAACATCAACAACCAGGACCAGGGGTTTTACTTCGACCTCGCCAATATCCAGGTGCTGTACGGCCCTCAGGGAACGCTATTCGGTCTCAGCAACGACGCCGGCGCGCTGTTGTTCGAGCCACAGCATCCGAAGAATGATTTCGAGGGCTATGGCCAGGTTACGTTCGGCGATTACGGCCGCGAGACGATCGAGGGCGTGGTCAACGTGCCGGTTGTCGAAGATAAGCTGTTGGTGCGCATCGGCGGTCAGTATCAGAAGCAGGACGGCTATCAGCATGTCATTCAGCAAAATCTCGATTTGCTGAATCAGAATTATTGGAATTTCCGGGGTTCGGCGACCTTCTCCCCGACGGATAATCTCAATAATGAATTGATGATCAATTATTTCGATACGCAGTATCTGCCTGGTGCTTTCACCTATGGTGGGGCCAATCCGGCCGCCCCGGCGGCATTCCCGCTTCCGCTGCAGAGTATTCTGAACTATGCCCAGATGGGGTACATCAATGCTCCCTATGGTTCGAACCAACTCGCGGGCAAGGATATCAACCTAACCCAGCTTTACGCGCAGCAGCAAGCACTTGGCCCATACCACATCCAATCGTTGTCGCTAATTCCGACGGCGGTATTGAAGCAGTTGAACATCGTCGATACCGCATCCTGGGATATCAACGATAACATCACATTGAAAAACATTGCCGGCTATCAAGAGATATACAACTTCGTACGGGCGGATATCGCCGGATTGGGCTTCGGCCTTTTGAGTGCTCCGACGCCGATCCAAAGCACGCCCTCGGGCCCGACCGTTCAATATAACGAAGAAGTGCAAGTACTCGGCAATTTCTTCGACGGCAAGATGAACTTCGTCGCTGGCATTTTCAACCAATTGGGCGGCGCCAGCCAGGGCGGCGTGGCCGACACGCGCGCACCTTACGGGATCGTTTACACCTGCGACTTTGGCTGCGTGTCGCTCTCTGGGCTGCAACAGACGCAGGTATCCAACACGCACGCGGTCTATACGCAGACAACCTACAACCTGAGCGATTATGTCGAAGGGCTGAGCTTTACGGGTGGCTTCCGCTTCACTTGGGATAAATTCTACACCCAAGAGAACAGCTACGGCCCGACCGGTTTGCTTCTCCCAACGACTTGTCTAAACGCAGCGAAGCAGATTGTTTCGGCGGGGTGTGCCTCCTCGCAAGATGCACGTTTCCGGTCGCCAAGCTATTCGTTGCAGCTCAACTATCAGGTACTGCCGCAGACGATGGTCTACGTAAACAACAGCCTTGGATATAAGACAGGCGGTTTTAACGGCCAGAATTTCATCGCATTCCAGATATACAAGCCCGAGCACCTGAACAATTACGAAGCCGGCGTGAAATCGGACTTCGATCTTGGTGCGATCGGGCTGGACAGCGTCAAGGTGCGGACCGACGCCAGCTTATACTACGGCGTCTATCGTGGTATCGAGATTCAGACGACCGGCGCCTATGCGACTGTGGCGGGACCTTTGTCCTTGGGAACGCCCTATCTCGATGTCGGTGACGGCGACCTTTACGGTTGGGATTTCCAATTCACCGTGCTTCCGTTCCCCGACCTCGAAATCCATGGCGACGCCGAATACAACAAGGGCAAATACAAGAACTTCCAGGGTCCCAATGCGGCTGGTACCGGCCAAGTTTCAGTACCTGGCGTCGCGTTTGAAATCCTACCCGAATATAAATTTAACGGAGGAGCCACCTACCACTTCTCGTTCCTCGACAAATCCTACGGCGACGTCAGCTTGACGGGCACCTATTCCTGGGTTCAGCACTCGGTCAATACCGATGTCGCCAATGTCACTTACTATGACCTTCTGGCGGGTCACCACAACATCGATATGAGCCTCGACTGGAAAGACATCTTGGGGCACACGGGGCTTAGCGCTCGGGCATTTGTGACCAATTTGACGAATAACTCCGTCGTCAATGGTTGCCTATGCGCCTACTACGCTGTCGGCGAAATCGGCTATCAGCCGGCGCAACCGCGCATGGGTGGCTTTACCCTGCGCTATGAGTTCGGTCCCGACTCGTTCGGCGGTTCGACACAGGCAGCGGCCTACACGCCGCCGCCCGCGGTCGCTCCGGCGCCTTCGGTCTCGAAGAGCTATCTGGTGTTCTTCGACTTCAATAAGTCGGACCTGACGGCTGATGCAACGACCATCGTCGACCAAGCCGCCAAGAATGCCGGTCCGGCCAAAGTCACCCAACTGACCGTAACCGGTCACACCGATACTGTCGGTTCGGACGCCTACAATATGCGTCTCAGCCGCCGCCGTGCGGAATCGGTTGCGGCTCAATTGGAAAAGGACGGCATCCCCTCCAGCGAGATCGAGATCGTGGCCAAGGGCAAGCGCGACCTGCTGGTCCCGACCAAGGACGGGGTGAAGGAACCCCAGAACCGGCGCGTCCAGATCGTCTATGACAACGGGGCGACCTCGTGAGCACACTCCAAACTAGCTAAAACTGTTGCTAAAATAACACGCGGCGTCTCCGGAAATGGAGGCGCCGTTTGTTTGAACGGCTGAGCGGCACGCTTAAGCTCAATAATGCTTGACGGGATCCCTGTTTTCCAATTGAAGTCGCACTCAATAGCCGAACCCGTTCAACGGGATGTGTCCCGCGCGTAATGCGGTTCGGCAAACGGGGCGGATACAGGGCGCGCAAGGCGCTCTAATTTTTAACGGGGGAAATATGTCAGCACGTTTGACTTTGGCGCTGTGCGCGTCGGCTGCGATTGTCGGGCTTACCGGTGCGCATACCACGATGGCTCAGTCATCGGACCAATCGACCACAGCCGCCAGCTCAGGTGCTGGCATCGAAGAAGTGATCGTGACAGCCCGACGCCGTGAAGAAAAAGCGCAGACCGTTCCGATTACGTTGCTGACCTTCACACCCGAGACGCTGCAGAAGCAGGATATTCGCGACTCGCTGACATTGACGGACTCCATTCCGGGCTTCAACGGGTCCACCGGTGCCTCACTCGGCCTGACCTATACGTTCCTGCGCGGTGCGCCAGGCGTCGTCGCCTACTGGAACCAGGTGCCCATCAATATCAATAACCAGGCCCAGGGATTCTATTTCGACCTTGCCAATATTCAGGTGCTGTATGGCCCGCAGGGAACTCTGTTCGGTCTCAGTAACGATGCCGGTGCTCTGTTGTTCGAGCCTCAGCATCCCAAGAACGATTTCGAGGGCTACGGTCAGGTTACCCTTGGCGACTACGGTCGCGAGACGATCGAAGGCGTAGTTAATGTGCCGGTCGTCGAGGACAAATTGCTGGTCCGCATCGGCGGTCAGTACCAGAAGCAGGACGGCTATCAGCACGTCATTCAGCAAAATCTTAATTTGTTGAATCAGAATTATTGGAATTTCCGTGGATCCGCGACTTTTACACCGACGGATAACATCAATAACGAAGTAATGCTCAATTACTTCGATACACAGTATCTTCCCGGTGCCTTCACCTACAACCATGCAAATCCGGCCGCGTCACAAGCGATCGGCATTCCGCTGCAATCACTTTTGACCTACGCGCAGTTGGGCTACATCAACCCGTTCGCGACAGCGCAGCTTGCGGGAAAAGACATCAACCTGACCCAGCTTGCGGCTCAGCAGAGGGCGATTGGTCCAGATCAGGTCGAGTCCGTTTCTCTCATACCGACCGCGATACTGAAGCAGCTGAATATAGTCGATACCGCTTCATGGGATATCACCGACAATATCACCCTGAAAAATATTGCCGGTTATGAGGAAATCTCCAGTTACACGAGGGCGGATATTGGCGGTTTGGGTTTCGGTCTGCTGGCAGGGCCACAGGACGGCCTGCTCGATCAGCCGCGGGGACCGGCGACACAATATAACGAAGAAATCCAGGTCCAGGCCAACTTCTTCGACAACAAGTTCAAGCTCACGACTGGCTTCTTCAACCAGTGGGGTGGTGCGAACAGCGGTGCGGGTGGAAGCTCTCCTTCGAATACACATTCGCCATACGGCATCCAATATACCGATGATTTTGGCGGTGTATCGATCTCAGGTGCGACTTCGACCCAACAAGCAACCACACACGCCGTCTATACGCAGGGCACTTACGACATTGGCGACTATGTCGAAGGGCTGAGCTTCACGGGTGGCTTCCGCTATTCGTGGGATAGTTTCTATACAGCCGGCGGCAGCTATTGCGTCACTTCGTGCCCAGCTGGCGACCCGATCAATACGTTGACCGCCTTCACTTCGCAGCATGCACGCTTCCGGTCGCCCAGCTATACGTTGCAGCTCAACTATCAAATACTACCGGAGACGATGATCTATATTAATAACAGCCTCGGCTATAAAACTGGCGGCTTCAACGGCCAGAACTTCGTCGATTCCAATATCGAGATCTATAAGCCCGAGCACCTGAACAACTATGAAGCCGGCATCAAGTCCGACTTCGACCTCGGTGCGATCGGTATGGAGAGCGTCAAGGCTCGGATCGATGCCAGCGTGTTCTACGGCGTCTATCGCGGCATCGAAATTCAGACTACCGGCGCCTATGAAGGCCTTAACGGCGTGAAGAATCTGGGCACGCCCTTTCTCGACGTCGGCGATGGCGACCTTTACGGTTGGGATTTCCAATTCACCGTGCTGCCGTTCCCCGACCTAGAAATCCATGGCGATGCCGAGTACAACAAAGGCAAATACAAAAACTTCCAGGGTCCGAACGCAGCCGGCACCGGACAGATGTCCGTACCAGGCGTCGCGTTTGAAATTCTGCCCGAATATAAGGCCAACGGTGCCGCGACGTATCACTTCTCCTTCATTGACAAGTCATATGGCGATGTCAGCCTGACCGGAAGTTATTCCTGGGTACAGCACTCGATCAGCAGCGATGTCGCTGATATTACGCCCGAAGATATCCTTCCAGGCCACCACACGATCGACATGAGCCTCGATTGGAAAGATGTTTTGGGTCATACAGGACTTAGCGCACGGGCCTTCGTGACCAACCTGAATAATAATTCAGTGGTCAACGGCGCCCTGGCCGCCTATGCCGCCATTGGCGAGATAGGCTTCCAGCCAGCGCAACCGCGCATGGGCGGCTTTACCCTGCGCTATGAATTCGGACCGGATTCGTTCGGTGGGTCGACTCAGGCAGCCGCCTATGTGCCGCCGCCAGCAGTTGCACCGGCGCCATCGGTTTCGAAGAGCTATCTGGTGTTCTTCGACTTCAACAAGTCTGATCTGACGCCCCAAGCGTCATCTATCGTCGATCAGGCGGCGAAGAATGCCGGCCCGGCAAAGGTTACTCAGCTGACTGTCACGGGACACACCGATACGGTCGGCTCGGACGCCTACAACATGCGACTCTCCCGCCGCCGTGCGGAATCGGTTGCGGCCCAACTCGAGAAGGACGGCATCCCTTCGTCGGAGATCGAGATCGTGGCCAAGGGCAAGCGCGACCTGCTGGTACCGACGGCCGACGGTGTTAAGGAGCCGCAGAACCGGCGCGTCCAGATCGTCTATGACGGCGGCGCGGCCTCATAAGCCGGTCACAATACTAACGCAAAACGGCGCTTCTTTCGGGGAAGCGCCGTTTCTTTTTGTGCGATGTATTGTCGGCGTAAACCGATGCGTTGCCCGCTTTAGAACGTTACTGGTTCAGCTTGATGCACCCGAGAATGCCGGGGCAAGCTCGATACAATATGAACCGAAAATGCTAGGCGGAGATTGCAGCCTTGTTCGGAAACAGTCCGCGTCGCATCAGTTTCGAATAGGCCGAAATAACATATTCGGGCACGTTCTCTTCATTGTCCAAATTCGCATAGCGTTTGCCCATACAGGCCCGCGCGCCCAACAAAATATGGACGATAACCTCAAGTTCATCGTCTGAATAGCCGTCCGGGTCTTGGGGATCGAATCCGCGTTTCAGCGCGCGAACATAGCTGGATACGACCCCGTCAATATGGTTCGTATAGGCGTCGGGGGCAAAAAGCTCGGCCTCGTTCTGGATACGAAAGAACTCCGGGACTTCGTGGAGAACGTCGAAGAAAGCACGACAGCGCTCGACCTCCCGTTGTTCCTCGGATAGCTTGTCGTCGAGCCTTTCGCGCATGGCTTGAACGACGGCTTGTCCCACAACCGGCAAAAGCTGATCGAGCAAGGCCTGTCGATTCTCAAAATGCAGGTAAAATGTTCCTTGGGCGATACCGGCTTCAGCCGTAATTCTCGCTACCGAAGCGCCCGCATAGCCATATTTTCCCACTACTTTAATAGCAGCGGCGAATAGACTGCGCTTTGTCACGATATGTTTTTCGTTGCGACGCAGCTTGACCCGCGGACGCTCCGATTCCCCGATGGAGTGTTCCCCAATCATCGAGAGTCTCTCCCTTTCTCCCCATATTATCTATAGGGATTTTAGCATTAGGGTTCAACGTAACAGACTATTCGACAAGGGGAAAAGCTTAATAATACATCTTCAATGTTTCATTATTTACACGTGAATAAGTCGACGACAATGGCAGTAGTAGAGAAGATAACCTTTAGGTAGACGAACATTCAGTTATGATGTTCAGGCCGCCTGAAATCACAGCGTTCTGAGCGAAATCGATTCGATTAACGAGCGACGCTGCGACTTCGAGAGCGTTTTCCAGATCTTGATTTCATGCTTGCTACGCAGACATCCGGTGCAATAGCCGCTTTCCTTGTCGATTTTACAAATATCGACGCAAGGTGACTTGGGATTTTTCTTGCTCATATATTTTGATCGCTGGGCGTTGCGTTAGCCCGAGATGTGGGCCTCAAGGAACCAAAGCGCCTTGTCGAGGGCCCGTGAATAGGCAGTGAAGATGTCTGCGGTGTCGGCATCCCCTGCGTCGTCAACCTCGGTTATCGCTGCGCGGACTTGATTGGCAGCCTTTGCGTAACGTTCGATCAACGCATGAAGATGATCGTCGGATTTGTAGATATCGGTCGGATAGGACGACAGTGTGGTCGCCTGGGACACGGACTGTGTCGTACCCAGCGCAGTCCCGCCCAGCTGGACGACCCGCTCAGCCATTGTATCGACGTGCAGATCGATCTCAGTCCTGAAGCCATCGATCATCTCATGCAGTGCGATGAATTGCGGTCCCTTGATGTTCCAGTGAGCCTGTTTGGTCAAAAGAGCCAGATCGATCCCGTCCGCCAGACGGGCATTCAGAATATCGATTGCCACGCTCTTTGAGTTGGAATTCAGGTCGTTGCGGGTCGAATGATATTTCATGAGGAAGCCTCAAACGGGATTGGCATGCCAACTGAAGGTGGTTGGTCACCCTTAATGCGTCAATAACCCGCCAAGCCAAGGGGCAGCACCAAAGGTTCCCGATGGGCGCTTGCCAGGGTCTATTCCCAATGGCTATCTAATCGTTATTGGATCGCAGCAACTTCAGGCAAGGCCTTTGTTCAAGCCACCCCGGGGGCAAGGGGACGGTCTGTGGCAAAGAGGCGTTCTCCCGACCTCGGGCGAGAGACTCGAAATTAACCGTTTGAGCTGGCAGCGAAGCGACTGACTGTTCAAACCGGCCCCGATGGATGAGCATGTTTCTGACGCTTTTATTATTCCTCGGATCGGCCGTCGCAATCTATCTGGCGTGCGAATTCTTCGTGAATGGGGTGGAATGGGTCGGGCAACGTCTCGGCATAGGCCAAACGGCTACTGGTACCATTTTGGCGGCGTTCGGGACGGCCCTGCCGGAAAGTGTGGTGACGCTGGTTGCCGTTGTGTTTGGAGCTAATGCCGACGAGAAAAATATCGGCGTCGGCGCGGCTCTGGGTGGGCCGCTCGCGCTCAGCACGTTGGCCTATTCGGTTGTGGGTTTGACTCTGTTGGGCTCGCGGACCTTGGCCGTGCGGCGCAAAGAAAAGCTGGACGTCGACGCGCATAGGCTCAGCCGCGATCAAGGGTGGTTTCTGGGCATTTTCGTGTTCAAGATAGCGCTGGGTCTCGTCGCCTTTCAGGGAAAATCCTGGCTGGGTTTTCTCTTCCTCGCAGCCTATGCACTTTATGTCGTGAAGGAATTGCGGACGCCGACGGACGCTGCGCAGGTCGACGAACTGGAGCCGTTGAAGTTCCGGCCTGGCGATGCCCACCCATCGCTTTTTTGGGCAGGCTTGCAGACAAGCGCTGCATTATTCGTGATCTTTATCGCTTCGCGTGTTTTCGTGCATCAGTTCGGCGCTATCGGGCCGTGGCTTGGAATTCCGCCCCAACCGTTGGCATTGTTGCTCAGCCCGATCGCGACGGAAATGCCGGAAACTATGAATGCCATTATCTGGGTAAGGCAGGGCAAGGAACGGCTGGCGCTTTGCAATATCAGCGGAGCAATGATGATCCAGGCGACAATACCCAGCGCACTAGGCCTGTTCTTCACGCCCTGGCTGTTACAGAGGCCGCTGATTTTGGCCGGCATCGTTACGCTTGCGGCGACCGGGGCATTGTTCGCGATGTTCCGCAGCGGAAAGATTACAGCGATCCGCTTAGCTTGGGCGAGTTCGCTCTATGTAGTTTTCGCATTGATCCTCTTCCTGGATTAACAGCAAGAGTCAGGCGCAAGAATTCTCATCCCGCGCATAAAGGGATTTGAGCAGCCTGCTTAAGTTTATTAAAATTATACAGACACTTACAGGACGCCGACAGCAGTTTTGTAGACGACCTGGTAATAATTTGACATTATTACCGCGAACAATTGGGCCAAACGTGGCTTTCTTATTGTGATTGTCGGTTTTATCTGAACCCACCAGCAAGCCCGTAACTTGTAAAATCCCGTAGTTACCAACCTAAGGAGTCCCGCAAATGACTTATATCCAAAAGAAATTTGGTTTGCCGACGCTTGTTTCCGATGTCTCCGCCGATGCAACACACCAGACATTGGTGCCTGCGCATGTCGAAGTTGCCGCAAAACAATATGACAATCTCGATGTTCATATCGACCCAGAGGCGCGCACCTATTGGTGCACTATGCTGCCGCAGGGAAGAGGCAGCTTCTCGCCGGGGTTGCTCAGCGACATGACCGACGTACAGCGCTCAATCAAACAGATGTTCACGGAGCGCGCACATGAAGCGCAGACGCCGTTCGATTATTTCGTCGTCAACTCCCGGGTGCCCGGGACGTTCAATTTGGGTGGCGACTTGGGTTTATTTGCCGAAAAAATCCGCGCCGGGGACCGTGAAGCCCTTCGCGACTATGCCTATACTTGCATCAAGGTCGTACACACGTCGCATATCTCGTTCGAGGTTCCGGTCGTCACCTTGGCATTGGTGCAGGGCGACGCGCTGGGCGGGGGTTTTGAGTGCGCGCTGTCTATGGACATGATTGTGGCCGAACGGAGCGCGAAGCTGGGCCTGCCAGAAATTCTTTTCAACCTGTTTCCGGGGATGGGCGCCTATTCCTTCCTATCGCGCCGGTTGGATGCCGCACGCGCAGAAAAGATGATTCTCAGCGGCCGCGTTTACTCGGCTGAGGAACTGCACGAGATGGGAGTTGTGGATATTCTGGCCGAGGACGGGGAAGGCGAGCAGGCAGTGCGCGAATATATCGACCGCCATGCCTATAGGCATAACGCCTATCGGGCGGTGTTTGCCGCCCGTAAGCGCGTCAATCCGGTGACGTTCGAAGAGTTGCGGGATGTAACCGATATCTGGGTCGAGGCTGCCCTTGGTCTCAGCGAAACCGACTTGCGCAGGATGACTCGCCTGATGTCGGCGCAGGATCGGCGTCGCGCATCGCAGAGTGCGGGCAACGTCTCGGCTCTGTCGGCGGAGTAACGAACCATCTGCGGGATATATCGGCGACCGAATACGGGCGGCCGCCGATATCGGGCGAAACCGGCAAGGGACGAACGGGGTCCCTTGCCGGGTTTTGCTCAATAGAGTCCATTCGCGAGACGATTCAATGCATGCTTTCCGACTGAGCCGAGGCGGCCTGGTGCTGAAGCAGCGCCTGACGGACCCGATCCAGTTCGGCTGTCAGCCGTTCTGCATGCCGGTGTCCATCCAATTGCAATTCCATTTCGCTGATCTGCCGCCACTGAAGGCATAGGTCATAAAGCCCCTTCGCCCCGATATTGGCGGCGCCGCTCCGCAGGGCATGAGCCTGATCGCGGAACAACTTCACATCGACAGCTTCTGCCGCCGCCGCGATTTCGGCGACAAGCACCCCGGCGTCGTTCACGAACTCCTTTATCAAATCCGCAAGGAACGACTTGCCACCCAGCGTTTCCAATTCGGCCAACACACGCATGTCGATGGCCGGAAGAGGGCTCGCCGGCCGGAACCTTGGGTGGGACGCGATATCGGTAACAGGCGGTGAGAACGCGGCAATAGATACAATGTCGGTCGGGTCTTTGGGCACCATAGTGTCGATGATTTCCAACAATCGCGCCGGTTCGACCGGCTTGGTGATGCAGGCGTCCATACCGGCGTCGGAACAGCGCTGAGCGACCTCCGGTGTTATGTCGGCGGTCAGCGCAATGATTGGGACATGCGGCAGGCCAAGCGATGTGAAGCGAAAGAGTTTGGTAGCCTCCAGCCCGTTCATCACCGGCATATT
>PLTD01000180.1:0-33562 GCA_003165335.1 Rhodospirillales bacterium
CGCATTGGCCGGAGACGAAAGTTGATTTACGAGAGACTGAGGTTTTTCTTCGGCTAAGCGTCTTACAAGATGGACGAGGTTTTTTAGGACGAGATGACAATGCTTGATGGTAGCGCGGAAGCCGCGCGCTGGTTTGCAGCGTCACGCAGGGGCGTCATGTTGCATAGCGAGCGCATAGCCTTCGAAGCATGGCGGCGCGATCCTGCCAACGCTGCGCGACTGAATGCACTACAGGCGATCTGGGACGCACTTGAGCCAGCGATAATCGATCCCGGCCTTGAACCGGCTATGACAGCTCATAGTGTTTCGGCGAGCTACCGTCGGCACTTTACGGCGATTGCTGTGGTCGTCGCCGTGATGGTCGTTATCCTGCCACGCATCGATGGCCTGTGGTGGAACACGCTCGATTGGTGGTCGCGGTAGGAGCCCTTGGGCTGACCGAAGGTTGCCGCCACCGCTTTGCGGCCATGGCCGAGCGCACTGTCCCACCGACTGACACGGACGGTCCTCGCTTGCTCAAGTCGTCGCTTCGTCTGCGTGATCGTCGCTCGTCGGCTCGCAAAGCCACGCTGTGGTTTGGCATGGAATACGGAACTCGTTCCCGTGCCGATTGACTGCCGAATTCGATTTATTGAGCGGCGACCTGAGGAAACTCTCGGGAGATTCGTCTTACGAGCGAGACTATCTCGCAAAGATGAACACCCTGGGAATCAACCATGTCAGCGTCTGCAGCAGTTCCGTTTATGCCGCCCTCCAACAAGCGGCAAATGCTGCGAAGCGCCGGAATGGCGACAGCGATCGGTCTAGTGGTCGGGACAGCGTGGGCTCAGGAAACTTCGCTGCCGAGTCCGCAAGGCGTGGCGCCCGATACATCCTCGCCGGTTCAGCGGGAAACCATCGTCGTCGAAGGCGCGCGAATCCTCAGTCCTGGTCTGTCTCCCACTGGCGCCAACGATTATCTAATCACCAGCAAAAACATCGAGGACCTGCCGGCCGGCATCAACACCGTTCTGACGGACGTCATCGCGCAGATGCCCGGCGTTGGAATCGACCAGAACCAGCAGGTCCATATCCGGGACACCGAGGGATCGGGATTCCAATACCAGATCAACGGCGTTCAGATTCCGTTCGACATCAACACCAATCCGCCCTTCGTTTCGATGATCAACCCGCTGTTCATCGACCGACTCGATCTGGTCGACGGCATTCTACCGGCACGATACAGCTATTCTACCGGCGGCGTGCTCGACATAAGGACCAAGGACGGCTGCGATCAGCCCGGCGGAAGTGCGACAATCTATGCCGGCCAGCGGGGCATGGTCCAGCCGAGCATCCAGTATGCCGGGTGCAGCGGCAAACTCAGTTATTACGGCAGCGCGCTCTATAGCCAGAACAATCTGGCCTTCAGCTCGGCGACCCCTGGCGCCAATGCCTACCACGACGCGACCAATCAGGGCCAAGCGTTCGGCATCGTATCTTACGCGATTGAAGACAGCACCAAGCTCAGCGTGATGTTTTCGGTGTCGGACAGTGACAACCAGCTCCCGAACGCGCCAAACCTGCCGCCGCTATTCACGCTGGCGAACGCCCAGAGCATTCCGTCGTCACAGATCAATTCCTACCTCAATTTCCGCGACTATCTGGGGATCCTCTCTTTCAGCGCCGAACCCTCCGATCAGTTTTCCTATCAGCTGTCCTATGCCGTCCACAGTATCGAGGAACTATATGAGCCCGACGATGTGGGTGAGCTCATCTATCAAGGCGTGGCCACCAAAGCGTCCCACAAGGATTTCGACAATACGCTCCAGGGCGACCTGACCTACAAGCTGGAGCAACACACGATCAGCGCCGGATTTTACTTGGGCGCCTATGACGTCACGGCCGATTCCAATTCCCTGGTCTTTCCCGCCGACGCCTCGGGTGCGCAAACGAGCAACGTACCGGTCACCGTCATCAACCACGCCCATGCGCTGAACATACTCTCCGGCGTCTATATCAACGACCTGTGGCAGATCAGCCCGGAATGGCGCCTTAACGTCGGTTTGCGCCGGGACGAGCTGACGGGATTTTCGCCGGGCAGCCAGATCGATCCTACGCTCAACCTATCTTTCATGCCGACATCGGAAACCACATTCCATGCCGGCGTTGCGCGTTATTTCCAGGTTCCCAGCTTCGAGGGAATATCGCCACGTGCGCCTGGGGCCTTCGCCGGCACGACAGGAGGAGGACCACCCGGCATCACCTCTCCCCTGACCGAAGACGACTGGGAATGGGACCTCGGCGTCGTTCAGAAGATCCTGCCCGGGCTGACGGTCTCGCTGGACGGCTTCTACGAATATACACGGCATTATCTGGACGCCGGACAATTCGGAGTCGTGCCTATCTTTGCCCCTTTCAACTACGACCACGGTAACGTCTGGGGCGGGGAAGCGGCCATCGATTACAGGATCGACAATTTCTCGGCTTACACGAACGTAACGCTGGCAAAGAATTACGAGACCGGCGTCGCTACCGGTCAATTCAACTTCAGCGAGCCGGGTGAACTCGCCTATATCGACAAGAACTATATCGTCCTCGATCACCAACCGTTTCTGGGGATTTCCAGCGGCGCGACCTATGACTGGAAGCCCTACAAGTTCAGCGTCCAGGCAAACTATACCAGCGGCCTGGACACCGGTTTCGCAAACACCGTGCCGCTTCCCAGCACGTTTCAGGTCAATGTCGGCCTCGAACGCGGCTTCGAAATCGCCGGTTATCAGTTCAGCGACCGGTTGACCCTGCTTAACATCCTGGACCGCACGAACCTGATCAGGCCGTCCGGCGGCCTTGGCGTCTTCCAATCGGCCTACGGCCCGAGGTTTACCGTTTACGATGCGGTGACGGTCGCATTCTGATAGACCGGCAAGTACCGAAGCTTGGCATAATCGGCAGCTTACTCATTGGGGGCTCGACAAATGAAAGGTAATCGCAGTCTTTGGTTTGTTCACGGCATACTCATCTTTGGAATCGCCGGCACAGGCGGTTCAGCCGGATTTGCTCTGATTGATGCTTGAAATGGCGTCGCGTCTCTCGCTTCCCGCATCTGGCCAAGCGCAATGGGCTTCATCGTCCTAACGTCCACTATTGTTACGACGGGACTTATACTTGGAAAACAGCGGCGCATGCCGAATGGCTGGGAAACGCATCTTCCCTCTCTTGGGCGTTATCGCCTTGATATTGATCGCGACCTCCCTATTCGTCGAACTCACGGGAATTGAGAAGGGCGGCACGCCTTTGGCGGCGGCCGCCTTGCCTGCTTACCTTGCGCTTACTCGGGCTGCCGGGCCAGCGCTCACACGAATCAAAAAGCCCTTGGTTCTTGTTTTAGAATCAAGAGCTTGAATTGGCTGCGAGGGCAGGAAACCATCTTGATTTGCTCATCACCGCACGGGGGATTGCGCGGTACTGCAGTACCGTAGCTCGACGCCCGCGCCAAGAACAAGTCTTAGGAACGTGCCCACGGTAACGGCTGGACTGGGCCGGGAGCGGCTCGTCGCTTCCATTCGAGGCAGTTCGAAAAACTACCGCTCGTCAGCGGTAATGCCCGAGTTGCTGACCCAGCGAAAACGCCGAGAACATCGTGCCAAAATGGCTGGGATTTAATCCCAGACCTGGCCGGCTTCACTTCGGAATGGTGGCCGCCTTCATGTCGGAACGCTGGCCGCCTTAAAATCGGAACACCCGGCCGGCTTCAGTCGGAATCCGCACCCAACCTTGGTCCCACCGCCAAAGTCCCTCAGTGCGTTGATTTCCTTTGAAAAGATGAATATTTGGCGGGGTCATTTGTCGCGCGAAGCGTGCCCCCTGCCAGAGCGCGATTCACCCTAATAGTCAATGAGAAGCACGGAATTTGGATGGGGTCAGCGTTGGACGCGTTTTCACAGTCATCGCCTCGTCGCCAGGACTTCGTCCTGCATGCGGAGCCGGTCGATCAAATGAAACTCGGCACCGACTGTCGGCGCACTCGCTCAAATCTTAGGCGCGTGTCCGTGCCGACTCGCAGTCGAGCGTTTTCACGAAGACGCGCCGCGGAGCTTAACCAGTGCAGGCAAAAAGCATGTAAGGGATCGGTGCTTTCTGTCCAATTGAGCTGCTCAATGGCGCGGGCCTGATCAGCAGCCCACCAAAGATATGGCTAACCGTCACTCCGTTATCAGACAACGGCATCAGAACGGTCTCAATGTCGCAGAAGTCCCCGCTGCTGCGGAACGGACCACCCGCCGAGGCGGGCGTGCCTGACTTGATGACCAGTGCGAATGCTTCCAGCCAGCAAGGCGTAAATTCACCCAAATCGAATTGGTGAACCCATTTGCCGTGTGTCTCCTGGCCGTAGGCAGCAGTCGCATCCGTTCCCAACAACCGTATCCTAGCTCCGGTCGCAGTTGCGTCGGCGATCAAAACGATTGGCAAGAGATGTGGAATTTCGACTGGGTCGATCTGTTGAAGCGACGGCATGGAGTTTGTCCCCCGCTTCGCACTCCAATAGAGAACGAGCGCCTGTAGCCGTGGGTTTTCCGCCGCGTCACCGATTGTCCTATTTCGGAGCACTTCAACCACTAATCCCTCCTGCCGACTTCAGCACAGGTCTGCCTGGAAGATGTTGCGGCCCCGCTTAAGCTTGGTTCATCGAAATTCATCAGCATTTTAGATATATCTCTAATGCAAAGCTCTTTAAGGGTATTTTTGGGAAATACCGTTCAACTATTGTGCGTAGCATTTCCGCTTTCAACTGAATTATTTTGAATTAAATGCAATGCATTCCATTTCGCGAATGGAAAGTTCTCTGCCAGTGGAGCAAAACTCCACTCGGTGCGCCCCACGCATCACAGTTCGGTCACGTGGTCTCGTGCAAAGACGCAGGGCGCAACGACATCGCGGCACAAGGCTAAGACGGACAAACTCGGCCTGCGTGATTCACTCCGACCGTCATCGTCAAGCGAGCGCCCCCTAAATCATCGCACGTCCCAGACGCCACCAAAATGTTGGGCACTCATGCCGGTAGCTGCTTTCAAGAAACTTATGACGCATCGTCCGTCTCATTCATGAGTGAGCCGATTCTAGCAATCTTTGCAGTTCATCTGGAATTTTGTCGGGTGGCAGAACGAAATCGACACAGCCTGTAAGCTGAGCACTGAAGGGCATCCCGCTTACTTCGGCGGACCCGTCCTGAGCAAAAGTTGTTCCGCCCTTTGCCTTGATGTGCCTGCAACCCTCAGCGCCATCGCCATCATACCCAGAAAGGATAATACCTATTGCACGCGGCCCCATAGACTCTGCCAGAGAAATTAGGAAAAAGTCGACTTGGTTGTTCCTTACCACGCGCGGAGAGACGATTTTGAAGTGATAATTCTCAACTGAAAGATCCGCGTTCGGAGGAAGCACGTAGGCGTGGTTCGGCCGGATCAGCATCCCCTTGGCAGCCTCCATTACTGGCATTTTCGTGTGCCATGACAGAATTTCAGTCAAATGACTAACGGCGTCGAAGGGAAGGTGAGAAAGAAAAATAAAGGCCATGCCCGTATCAGACGGCAGTGCGTCTAAAAGCGCCATAAACGCGTTAAGGCACCCTGCTGAGCCGCCAATGCCGACAACGAAGTTGGGACGAAGTATTTCCATGGCCTACATCAGATGCTCATTTACCAGACCACCATGGGTAGCATAGGGTAGCCTAGGACTTCGGACATATTTCGGATACCCGAAAGAGACCAACAGCGACCTAAAGGTCAGGGGCTCGGTGAAGAGAGCGCTTCGCAAATTTCGTCGCTCCATTCGATATTCCGACCTATGATTCATTGTTGTCTCTCGGAAATACTTTTACCCACCTTCCCTTTTTGATTGGAGCTTGCAGGCGCGTTCATTTTCACTAAGCCAATTCCATCGTCACTCAAATTTAATCTGTAGATGTCGCTGGAGTGGCTCATGCCACGAGATTTCACAATGTAAAGCGCGCGAATACGTTTATTACCCGCATATTCTTCTAATTCTCTAACCACAACCCAAGTGTCAATTAAAGATGAAACGCCAATTTCTCCACCATTGTCATTTTGTGCGGTAGAAGAAACGAGACTTGTAAAAAGACCAGTAATGCCATTGGATTTTAAAAGATCAATCATGCGCGTTATCATCGACTGGATTTCACGTGGGTCCCCCTGTCCAATGAGACTTGTCAAGGGATCTATAACAACAGATTTTGGTTTGAAATCCGCGATGATCTTGTATAAATCGAGTAAATGCATCTCTAAACCAAAAAAAGAAGGTCTAGTAGACACTATCTTTAAGAGGCCCTTATTTATCAATGAATTAAGATCAAAACCAATAGAACTCAGGTTCTGAATGAGTTGCCCTGACGATTCTTCATAGGACAAGTAAAGACAACGATCTCCGCGTTTACAGCTTTCTATCGCGAATGCAGCCGCGAGACTTGTTTTTCCGGTGCCAGCAGTACCTGAAATCAGCACCGTGCTGCCTCTCGTATAACCTGCGCCCCCGAACATTTTATCTAACGCTGGAATTCCTGTCGAAACTCTCTCCTTCGTGCCTGGCTGATCGAGTCCCGCGGAGGTGATGGGAATTACTGAAAGGCCATCTTTATCGATTACAAAGGGATATTCGTTGGTTCCATGATTTGAACCGCGATATTTAATGACCCGAATTCTACGGACGGAAATTTGCTCCTTAACTCTGTTGTCCAGGAGAATTATGCAATCGGAAACGTACTCCTCCAGGCCATGACGCGTAAAAGCGTCATGGCCTGGCTCGCCGGTAACGATTGCAGTAACACCTTTTTGCTTAAGCCATCTGAAAAGTCTTTTTATCTCCAAGCGAAGAATGCCAGCGCTCGTTAGACCCGCAAAAAGAGATTCGATAGAATCTAGAACGACACGTTTGGCGCCGATGGACTCAATAGCATACTCCAAACGAATAAGTATTTCTTCAATATTAAAGTCGGTCTCTTGGATATCTTTGCGCTCTAAGATAACATGTTCGATTATAATCTTTTTTTGTAATACCAATCCTTGTAAGTCTAGATTGAGAGAATCTACGTCTTTATAGAGATCATCTTGCGTCTCCTCAAAAGACATGAACACACCCGGCTCGTTGTAAGCGATGGCACCATTGATTAGAAAATCAAGCCCAAAAAGGGTTTTTCCAGCGCCTGCGCCTCCACTAACTAAAGTGGTGCGATTTCGCGGGAGACCGCCATCTGTAATCTGGTCAAAACCTTTGATACCGGTAAGGCATTTCTGCAATTGATTATGATAAACGGACTTTAGCTTCCCGGGAGTTTTAGGCACACAATAATCCTTCCATATATAACAGCGCGAGCCAGTGATGTTATAGGTGCTCCTCCAGGGCTTTCTTACCCAGACAATCGTAAATAAGAGCTTTCACCGCTTGGAAGTTCCAGTGTGTAAAACGGGACGCTGGCAGTTTAACGCTAACTTTTTTCTGATTCCGAGTTTAAAGGGCCGATGGTGGGGACAGTTTGTGAATCCGAAATCGTTTAAGCGTCACCGACTTCCGCCGACACGGACTGACCCGCCTGGCGAGGTTACGCATTGGACGGCGGCGGCCATGGCCGACCAAACCGGTATCAGCGTCTCGTCGGTGCAGCGCATGTGGCGCGCGCATGGGCTCCAACCGCATCGGATGCACCACTTCAAGCTGTCGAACGACCCGGATTTTGTCAGTAAACTCCAAGACATCGTTGGGCTGTATGTCGATCCGCCGGCGCATGCCATCGTGCTCAGCTTCGACGAAAAGAGCCAAATCCAGGGGCTCGACCGCACTCACCGGGGCTGCCGCTGAAGCCCAGCCGGTGCGGGACCATGACCCACGATTACATACGTAATGGCACGACCACGTTGTTTGCGGCGCTCAACGTCCTGGAGGGCACGATCATCGGGCGCTGCATGCAGCGTCATCGCCATCAGGAGTTCATCCGCTTTCTCAACGTCATCGAAGCCGAAATCCCCGCCGGAAAGATGATCCACGTGATCCTCGACAATTACGCCGCCCCAGCGAAGCATAATGCCCTCCGCTCAGTCCTGTCAGGACTGGCCCGCCGCCGCCGGGAATGCGTTAATCTGGATCATATCGGCGCGCGACTTCCCCGATGTCCGCCGAATGGGTCTAAGAGCCGCCGTTTGCGTCAGGAGAGAGGCCCTCAGGAAAATGATGCCGTGCGCAGAACCGGACACGTGCCATGTGTTGCTCGGCGATGTCATTGGGGAGCTGAGGCGCGACCTGGCCAAAATGCAGATGTTCGAGCAGTTCAAACCCGGTCGAGCGGAAAATATGAGTGTCTTGCAGAACCTGTGCGGCATCCCAGCGGCCGTTCCCGACCAAGACTGATAGTGGCGCTCCGGAGATGGTTATCAGCACGGCTTTCTTCCCTGACAAAAGCCCGTGCACGACACCGTCGAGGGATTCGTATGCGAAGCCGCGTGCGAATACTCGGTCGATATAGCCCTTCATAATCGCCGGCATTGCCATCCACCAGATTGGATAGATGACGGTCAGGACATCGGCAGCGCGAATGTCCTCCTGCGCCTGTACAACGTCGGCGGGCGCTGGATGATCGACATCTACCTGTGCCAGGTCGCGCGCAGTTAGAACCGGATCGAATCCCATGCGGTACAGATCGTATGTCCGATGGTTGTGCCCGAGCTTTCCCAATTCAGCTTCATAGGCGCGCATCAGCCCCATCGTGAGGCTGTCTTCCACCGGATGCGCGACGACGATGAGGTGATTCATATGGCGTCCTTTGGCCGATGGCGATCGACGCATAGCTGATTGCCGGCGGATGTCATCGCGGCGATCGATAGACTTCTTTGCCACGCAGCCCGTCGTGCGAATGACGCAGATTGAGTTCGCCCGGCGGGGCGCACCGCAATTCCTTGGGCACCCTATCGCCGGTGCAGGCCTTCGCCGGCGTAACGCCGCCGTCAGCCAGCCAGAGCGCACCGGTGACGTAGCTTGCCTGGTCCGACGCCAGGAACGCGAAGATATTCGCGATCTCCTCGGGTGTTCCGCGGCGTCCCATGGGAACCATATCGTCGATGACTCCCTGCTCTTCGAAACCGATGGGGCTGTCCCCGCCGCGCGTCCAGGCGGTATCGATGGGGCCTGGACAAACGCAATTGGCGCGGACGCCATATTGTGCCTGCTCCAAGGCGACGCCCTTCATGAAGGCATGCAGGAATCCCTTAGAGCCGCCATAGGGCGTGAACATCGGTGAACCATTCAGCCCAGCCTCCGAGCCCGTGTAGATAATGTTGCCGCGGGTCTTGCGAAGATGCGGCAGCGCGAACTTGGTCATCAGAAAGGCGGCGCGGACGTTGCTTTCGATCGTACGGTCGAAATCCTCGATACGGTAGGCGTCGGTTTCGGCATTGGCGATGAAAATGCCAGCATTGCTGACCAGCACGTCGATCCGGCCGAACCGTCGAAGCGCAAGGTCTACCAAGGCACGTGCCTCGACTTCCTCGGCTAGGTTGCCTCGATGAGCCTCGGCATCGCCGCCATTTGCCACGATCGCTTCCGCAACATCCTGAACCGGGTCGGTCGATAGTCCGCCGAGCGCGAGCTGCGCGCCTTCGCGCGCGAATTTGTGAGCGATCGCCTCACCTATGCCGGTACCAGCGCCGGTGATGATCGCGACTTTATTCTCAAGGCTCATTGCAGTCGCTCCATCACGCATTGCCAGGATCACACAGAGGGAAGCTAGCTCTCAGGCAACCCGGCGAGCCACCGGTTTGTTACGCGGGACCGGCACTTATATAGCCTTCGCATGCCCGACAATGATTGGCGCCACCGATTCCGAAACGTCGGGGAGGCCGAGTAGGGTCTTCCCGTTCGGCGTATTGAGGAAGCTCTGGGCGAAACCGATCCAACAGGTGCCAAGTCCATCAGCATATCCGAGGCTTGATCGAGTTCATCACTTTCACGCCCGGCCCCAAACGCGGCGAGATTGCCGCCACGCTGCACGGGGATTTGGGCACTATTCTTGAATGGACCGCCCAAATGCAAAAAAATCGCTGCAAGTGGCAATTTGAGACCACCTTATCGTTGACCTGAATGTCGCCTTCGCTCGGCATGCGGCGGACGGCAGCTTCGCGCCATCTACGTCATGCAGAGGCGTGAGCGGCCCGCCCGAAATCGGTCACTCGTTCAGCTTACCGGGCCCGAGCTGATCCGGCTCGGCCCAGAAGCGTCTCGATCGGCACGGTACGATGCCGTTAGACCCGCTGGGATGATCCGCCGGCGACCCCACGGAGGTTTCAAACTCGCCTAAAGCAGCTACTACCGTGCTGGCACTATCCCTCTGAAAAAGGCACAGGAAGAATGCCAGCCGTTCTTGGTTAATGTTGATTGTCGTTAGCTGCCAATGGCGATGGCTTGGCTATGCCGGTGCCGATAACCGTGTCTACTTGTACTGTGTCCTGACCTTACTGGACCGGCGCGCGATCGCCTCGACGAGGTTGTCGATCACCGGGTGCCCAAGGCCGGCCTCGCGGCAATCGGCGGCTACGTCCGAGGCGAGATCCGGAAGGGTCTGCGCCATTTCGCTCACATCACCGATCGCGTCGTTTGCGGGATATGAGCAGTCGCGCGCGGTTCTTTCCCAATGGCGCGGCATGATCGCGTCGAGTTCGTAGTAGCCTCCGATCTTGAGAGGCATGCGAATCTTTCGCGGATCGCGAGTGTACGGCAGGATGCTCGCGATGTCGTAAAGGGGGGCAAGGCGAACCGCGCCGTTGGCGCCAAGCAGCACTGAGAAGTTCTTGGCGTGAGTGTCGGTCGCTCCGATGACGAAATTGAAGGCGATCGCGCGCATGAACGTGCGGCGATCGACATCCGGCCGGCTAGAGGCATTCAGCGCGTCGTTCATGATGTCGACAATGCCTGGTCCGCCCTCCTTTTCGTATTTGCGCTCCGGGTGAACCTTGAGAGCCTGGCACATGTCCTCTTGATGGATCCTGTGCACTACTCCCGAACTGTCCTTCGCTCTGTCGTAGCGGGCGACGACGATGACGGTCTCGCCGACGAAATCCATGACCTCCGACATCGCGGTCGGAAAGCCCGCCTTTGCCGCGAGGCGCAAGCAAAAGTGCTCGTTCTCGACATGCCCGTCGAGATCGGGGATCGGCGGCTTCAGGATATGCGTGGTCGGGACACGTCCGAAGGGCACGCCCCAGCGATCGCCGTCGCGGTGCAGCGCGGTCTTCGGCTGCGCTCCCGCGAGGCTGAAATGCCCGCGATCGGTTTCGGTTCTGCCGGTGCTGGATCGATTGAGCTTGAGGGCGGCGATGCGCCGCCCAACTTCCGCCTCGTCGATCCAATCGACTCCGCCTTCCTCCATCGCGCATTCGATTCGTTCCGGCGCTACGAACTGGACGGCGCCAGCGCAATCTTCCCCCAGCATGCCGAGGAGCGCGAAAGCGCTTCGCGGCGAAACCCCGAATTCCCTGCCCAATCTTTGGAGGGTCGTCTCGTTGTCCGGCAGGAGTCCCCACATGAAGGGCGCGATCGCGTCGTCTCCGTGGCGTCGCCGTTGGAGCGGCATCGACAGCGAAAGCGGAATGCCCGGCCCTGCCTCGATCCAGCCTTCGTCGTATTCGAAGGCCAGCGATCCGGCCGCGTTCTGAGTTACAGCTCCGATCGCACGGCCTTCGAGCAGGACCGCAAGCGTCTTGGACGAGGGTTTCCGGCTCATCGCCTGGCCGCGTCGAGGATGTCGTCGATATCGATCGGAGGCTCGCCGCCAGCGGCCGCGGATCTCGTCTGCCTCGCCTCGAGATCAATCCCGAGGACGGCGAGGGTGAGAAGCACCATTCCGATCTCCGCCGTGCTCTTCCCGTTCTCGATTTCGGAGATCCAGCGTTGCGACGCGCCGGCCTTGCGGCCCAACTCGCTTTGGGTCATACGCGCCGCGCGTCTCCGCTCGCGAATGAGAGCGCCTATTTCTTTGGCTGTTCGCATTTCGCCGTCCTATGATCGAATGATCATAAAGACTTTATATCACCGATCGATCATACCTGCAATATATGATCGTTCGATTGTAAATATCATTTATTACCGGACGATAATAACAGCTGGCGGGTGCGAGCGACCTCGCTGCCTCGTCCCAACCGAAGTCGAAGCAGACGATTGGGAGTTCTGCTTCGAGGACCGCAGCCGCAAAAGGGATCCTAGGCACCAGTGTCTGGTCAAGCCCAAATTTCTCGTGATCCGGCGGATCATGATGAGGCAGGCGATTTGAACCTTAAATGTTAACTCATTGACATTGCTTGATTCCGAGTTCTATGCGGGGGCCCGATGCCACCAATACCGAACTTCAATCCGATGTCGCCGGTAGGTTCAATTCGCAGGCAGGATGCCGCCTATTCCGAACATCAATTAGATGGCGCAGACGGAAGCTTGGAACCTAGGCGACGCCATGATCGGCCGCTTCGCGCACAACCATGACGCTGTGGACGATGACCATCACCACCTGATATCGGACGTTATGAGCCGCAACATGCGATGTCGCTTATGACGGACATGGGTCGATGCCGTCGCATCTGCGTACAGAATAACGCCCAGGCTAACCTGTGGCAGCATAGTGAAATCAAATTCCACTAAATAAGCCAACCTCTAATTGACGCAATATTTGTTCTCATTATAAAATATATCGAATTTTACTTAAAATAGTTCAGTTAAATATTGGATACATTGCTAATTTGTAAAGACATAACAAGTGATTATGCTTGACTATCCTTAAAATGAACATAAATTCAATTTGTATTCAACGTTGCTAATCCGAATTTAATTAGGCACGGCACTTGCTGATCAGGCTAGTTCCGAATTACGCCCGAGGCATGAATGGCTGAACGGTCCCAAACGGGCACCATAGAGGACGCTGTAAAAAATCCACGGTTGCAGGCGCTCGTTCGCTATTGGCATTCGAAGCGCGATGGACGCTCGATCCCGTCGCGCCAACGGATTGATCCGATCGAAATTCCGCGAATATTGCCGATCGTATTGATGGCTGACGTGACCACAACGGGAGCCAGGATGCGGTTACTGGGAACGGACACGACCGCGACATACGGCCAGGAAACACGCGGCAAATGGGTACATGAATTTAAGTTTGGGGAATTTACGACGGTGTGGCTGGAAGCATTCGCACAGGTCACCCGGTCAGGCATCTCTGCCTGCGCTCATGGCCGATACTGCAGCGGTACCCAACACTATGCTATAGAGACGGTTCTGATGCCGCTATCGAACGACAGCCTGTCGGTCACTCACGTCTTTGGCGGCTTGGCGATAAGCCACCTGCCGCTGAGCAACTCAATTGAACGGGAATTGCTGAAGCCGTCCATACACTTGGCTGGCGAGGTCATGTTTCCGAAAGCGTTGCAGCGGCAACAATAGCCTGCGAAACACCGTCCTAGGCCGGAAATAACGGTTGGGCGCGGCGGTCAGCTAGATAAGCCGTCGTGATTCTTTACGAAGGCTGCGCCCCCACTTTCCGCGGTGCGGCAGAAGCAGCCGTTCAATTTCCAACTTAAGCCTAGTTAGATTGGCCGAAGGCGGACCGGTAGCTATGGAACAAAGCGGCGCGGATAGCTGTCGTTCATCGGCACCCCGCAGCCGCAGACAGCCCAAAGTTTCGTGCGGCTTCAGCACAGGTCGAGAAAGCTATGGGCCGATATGTCCCGAAACTCTATACAAAGCCTTCTGAATCAATGATCTTGCCTGCGCTCGCCGCTCAAACCGTCCTGACGAAACGCTGACGAGAATGCACATGAAACAGCTGTCTGTATCCGGGACTCCGGCGCGCAAATCGGGGATGGATCCGCTTGTATCTTTCGGCCTCGCAGCCGTAATCCTCTTTTTCCTTGTCAGCGGCGGGGTCGCGTACCTCAACATTCGTACGTTACGAGAAGACAATCAAAAGATCGTTCATTCCCACCAAGTAATCAAGGCACTCGATGGGTTGCTGTCCACGATGACGGACGGGGAAACCGGACAGCGTGGTTTCCTGCTGACTGACGACGAACGCTATCTCGAGCCCTACAAGGCAGCCATGTTGTCGGTTACTTCACAACTCGATGAACTCTCTCAGCTGACACGCGATAATCCCAGGCAGCAGGCCCGAATTCCGCAGCTCAAGCTGCATATCGACGCCAAGCTCGCGGAACTGAAGCAAACGATCGATTTGCGCCGGAATCAGGGTGCCGAGGCTGCTCTTGCCGTCGTCACTAACGACCGCGGCAAAGCCGAAATGGATGCGATCCGTACCCAGCTCGCGGCCATGGATCAGGAAGAAGCGGATCTGCGCGAAAAACGCCTCGCCGAAATGGCCAACGCGTACACGACCGCTCTGGTTAGCGGCATTCTGTCCTCCCTTCTCGGCATGGTCCTGACCGTGATCGTGGGCTACCTGATCCGCAGAGCCAGCCTCGCTCGCCAACGTCAGGACTGGCTCCAGTCGGGGCAGGTCGGACTCGCGTCCGCAATGTTGGGTGATCAACGTACAGAGCAGCTGGGCAACAATATCCTCCAATTTCTGGTGCGGTATCTCGATGCCCATGCCGGCGTAGTCTTTGTCGGCGACGGGGGCACCTATCGACGCGTATCGACATATGGCGTGCCTGCAAACGCCAATATTCCAGAGCGCTTTACGCTCAAGGAGGGACTCCTCGGACAAGCAGCCATCGAGGGCAGATCCTTTATCATCCGGGATGTGCCGGAAGGATATCTCACAGTCGCTTCGGCGCTTGGACAGGACAAACCAAGACACCTGGTCATTTCGCCTGCAAGCGCCGATGGCGTTGTCAACACGGTGGTCGAACTGGGGTTCATCAACCCTATCGGCGACAACATACTGACGCTCCTCGAACAATCCTCTGAATCGATCGGCGTTGCCGTGCGCTCAGCGAATTACCGCGCCGAGCTTCAAAATCTTCTCGATGAGACCCAGCGCCAGTCAGAGGAACTTCAGACTCAAAGCGAGGAGCTGCGCGTCTCGAACGAAGAACTCGAAGAGCAGAGTCGGGCGCTGAAAGAATCACAGGCGCGCCTCGAACAGCAGCAAGCCGAACTCGAGCAGACCAATGTGCAACTTGAAGAGCAAGCCCAACTGCTCGAAGCGCAACGCGACGATCTCGAGCGGACAACCGCCTCGGTTCAACTGAAAGCACGGGAGTTGGAACAGGCAAGCCAGTACAAGTCGGATTTCCTGGCCAACATGTCGCATGAATTGCGGACGCCACTGAATTCCTCCCTCATTCTGGCCAAGTTGCTCGCGGACAACCCCGAAGAGAACCTGACCGATGAACAGGTAAAATTCGCCAAGACTATCCAATCGTCCGGCAACGATCTGCTGAACCTGATCAACGACATTCTCGACCTNNTCGACCTGTCGAAGATCGAAGCCGGACACCTGGAGATCAGGCCCGAGACTGTGCCGCTCGACCGGCTGATCAAGGATGTTCGGGAAGTCTTTCAGCCGATAGCGCAGGAAAAGAAGCTGGCATTTGAAATCGATGTCGCTCCGCAATGTCCGATGTCGATCGTTACCGACATTCAACGCCTCGAACAGGTTCTCAAAAATCTCCTGTCTAACGCGTTCAAATTTACCGGAAAGGGCAAGGTCGATCTCACGATCCGGCGTTCGGCGGCTGGGGAGATCGCGTTTTCCGTCACCGATACGGGTATCGGCATATCGCAGCAACAACAGCAGAGCGTGTTCGAGGCTTTCCATCAAGCCGATGGCACCATCAGCCGCAAATATGGCGGTACGGGCCTTGGCCTTTCGATCTCGCGGGAGCTTGTCCGCTTGTTAGGCGGCTCAATTCAGCTGAAGAGCAGCGAAGGCCACGGCAGCACATTCACTATTACTATCCCCGAATTCTATGATCCGGCTTCAGTGGTATCGCGCGAGGCCAGCAAAAGCGTTTCCGTCGACCCAGTGCTGCAGCGCGCGATGGCCGCTCCTACCGCACCGGCCGCACCGGCCGCGCCGTGGCGCAAAGTCGATGACGACCGCGACAGGCTCACCAACACAAAACGCATCCTGCTGGTCGTCGAGGACGACGAGGCCTTCGCCGCCATTCTGCGCGACCTTTCACGTGAAATGGGCTTCCAGTCCTTGCTCGCGGGCACGGCCGAGGAGGCGCTGAGCCTTGCGAAACAATATACGCCGAGCGCAATCATACTCGATGTCGGACTGCCCGATGAGTCGGGTCTATCCGTCCTCGAGCGCCTCAAACGCAATGTCCAAACCCGACATATCCCGATTCATGTCGTGTCAGCGAGCGATCATGTTCAAACCGCGCTCTCGTTGGGCGCCGTGGGCTATCTGCTCAAACCGGTCAAACGCGAAGAGCTGGTCGAAGTGTTGAAAAGTCTCGAAGCGAAACTGTCTCAGCGCATGCATCGCGTCCTTATCGTCGAAGATGATGACCTGCAGCGCGAGGCGGTCGGAAAATTGCTCACCTCCCACGACGTGGAAACGGTCGCTGCGAGAACGGCAGCTGAGTGCCTGGAACTCCTCAAACAGCAGACTTTCGACTGCATGGTTCTCGACCTGTCCCTGCCTGACGCCTCCGGCTATTCCCTGCTCGAAACGCTGAGCCAGGAAGACGCCTATTCCTTTCCCCCGGTGATCGTCTATACCGGCCGCGAACTGTCTGCGGACGACGAACAGCGGCTGCGCCGCTATTCGAAATCGATCATCATCAAAGGCGCAAAGTCTCCAGAACGCCTGCTCGACGAAGTGACGCTCTTCCTGCATCAGGTCGTATCAGAGCTGCCCGACGAACAGCAGAGAATGATCCGCAAATCGAGGCACCGCGATGCCCTTCTGGAAGGGCGCCGCATCCTCGTGGTCGAGGACGATGTCCGAAACGTCTATGCGCTGACCAATATCCTCGAGCCGCGAGGCGCGCTTGTGGAGATCGCCCGCAACGGCCAGGAGGCGCTCAATGCCCTGGAGAAAGCTGCGGCGGAGCCAGGTCGCGCGATCGATCTGGTCCTCATGGATATAATGATGCCGGTCATGGACGGCCTAACCGCGACGCGTGAAATTCGCAAAAATCCGGCGTGGAAAACACTGCCTGTCATCACGCTGACAGCCAAGGCCATGCCCGATGATCAGGAGCGCTGCATTGAGGCTGGAGCGAACGATTACATGGCCAAGCCGCTGGACGTGGAAAAACTCCTCTCCCTTGTGCGGGTATGGATGCCGCGATGAAAGACTTCCGTGCCTGAAAAAATCGAAGACATCGAAATCCAACTGCTTCTGGAAGCTCTATATCAGAGATACCACTATGATTTCCGTAACTATGCGCAGGCTTCAGTCAAGCGGCGTTTGAAGCAAGCGCGCGAGCAGATGGGGTTTTCCAGCTTCTCCGCCATTCAGGAAAGCTTGCTTCATGATCCTGCAATGCTGGGCAGGCTGCTCGGATATCTGACGGTACAGGTCAGCGAAATGTTTCGCGACCCATCCTATTTCCGTGCGATCCGCGAGAAGGTCGTGCCACACCTTCGGACCTACCCGTCGGTGAAGGTCTGGATCGCCGGTTGCAGCAGCGGCGAGGAACTTTATTCGTTCGTCATCCTTTTCCGTGAGGAAGGTCTGGAACAGCGCACGCTGTTCTATGCGACGGATATTAACCAAGATGCCCTCGCCAAGGCAGAAACCGGAATTTACGATCTCGACCGCATCCAACTTTTCACGGAAAATCACCGAAAGTCAGGCGGGAAATCGTCACTATCCGACTATTACAGCGCGGCCTACGGCAAAGCCTCATTCGACAAAAGCCTCCGAAAACGCGTCGTTTTCTCGGATCACAGCCTCGTGACCGACGCGGTTTTCGCCGAAATGCATCTGGTGTCCTGCCGAAATGTTCTGATCTATTTCGACCCGGTTTTGCAGGACCGGGCTCTTGGTCTTTTTAAAGATTCGCTTGCAAGGAGGGGGTTCCTTGGGCTTGGGGCGAAAGAAAGTTTGCGGTTTTCCGACCACGCGGGGTCTTTCACGGACTGCGTGCGGGAAGAAAAAATTTACCAAAAGCTTGCCGAATGACCGGAGTGTCAGCCGAAGCGGTCGTAATCGGCGCATCAGCAGGCGCGGTCGAGGCCTTGTCAGTCATCCTCCCTTCCCTGCCGGCCGATTACCGACTGCCCGTATTCGTCGTGGTCCATGTGCCGCCGGATGTAAAAAGCATCCTTGCCGAACTCTTCCAGGCCAAGTGCAAAATCGAGGTTCGTGAAGCCGAGGACAAGGAACCGATCAAGGGAGGTACGGCTTATTTTGCGCCGGCTGACTATCACTTGCTCGTGGAAACGGACAAAAGCCTGTCCCTGTCCAACGATGAAGCCGTTCTCTATTCCCGTCCGTCCGTCGACGTCTTGTTCGAAAGCGCTGCCGACGTTTATGGCCCGGGCTTGGTCGCCGTCGTCCTGACAGGCGCCAATCAAGATGGGGCGAGAGGCCTGAGGGCTGTAGCCGACGCAGGTGGCAGGGCGATCGCACAAGAACCCGAAGGAGCCTATGCTTCAGCGATGCCCAAAGCTGCAATCGCAAAATGCCCGCACGCCCGGGTTTTGTCGCTCCAAGAAATCGCAGTCTATCTACAAGACGTTGAAAAGGTATGACACAGATCATGGGCGCCGTTTACTTTCTTTTGGTGGATGATCTCGAGGAAAACCTCCTATCACTTGAGGCGTTACTGCGCCGTGACGGACTCGTTCTGTTAAAAGCGCGCTCCGGCGACGAAGCACTTGAACTTTTGCTTCACAATGACGTTGCGTTGGCGCTTGTCGACGTTCAGATGCCTGGCTTGAACGGTTTCGAGCTGGCCGAGTTGATGCGCGGAAACGAACGCACCCGACGCGTTCCGATCATTTTTGTGACCGCTGGAAACGCCGACAGTCAACGGCGCTTTCGCGGCTATGAGGCCGGAGCCGTCGACTTCATCCATAAGCCGATCGAAGCCGACATTCTTCGCAGCAAGGCGGATGTGTTTTTCGAGCTCTATCGTCAACGGCAACAGATCGCCGTTCAGCGTGACGAACTCAAAGCCCACTCGCAGGCGTTAGAAGAAGCCGATCGCCGCAAAGATGAGTTCCTGGCCACCTTGGCGCACGAACTGCGCAATCCGCTCGCACCGGTTCGCCACGGGCTGGATATCCTACGCAAAAGTCCAAATAGCGAGGATGCGGCGGAAATACGCGAGATGATGGACAGACAGCTCGTTCATCTGGTCCGCCTGATCGATGACCTTCTCGATGTTTCACGCGTAAGCCAGGGGAAGATCGAACTCCGCAAGGCGAGAATACAGGTTGCAGAGGTGATCCGTTCGGCGCTGGAATCGAGCCAACCTCTCATCGATTCTGCAGGGCATTCGCTGAGCGTCGATGTACCGCCCGGACCGATTTGGGTCGATGCGGATCTGACGCGTCTTGCCCAAGTCGTTGGGAATCTTCTGAATAACGCGGCAAAATATACACCTGATGGCGGCCATATCGGTCTTTCGATACGGACCGAAGGCGACGACGCAGTGATCGCAGTGTCCGACAATGGGCTCGGCATTCCGGCCGATATGCAATCAAAGGTGTTTCAGCTCTTTGCCCAGGTCGAAACTCATGCGAACCGCGCGAGAGGCGGGCTCGGCATCGGTCTCGCGCTCGTAAAGCAGCTCGTTACAATGCACCACGGCTCGGTCAGCGCGCAAAGCGAAGGCCCGGGCCAGGGCAGCCTCTTCACCGTCCGAATACCGCTGGCCGGGCCAGCCGATCTCGAAACGCAGACGCAAGCTGAACCGATAGCCGCCCAACCGGCGCAGACCCAGTCGCTAAGGGTCCTTGTCGTCGATGACAACGTCGAACTCGCCCAGACGGTTGGCTGGATGCTGGAGGAAATGGGACATAAGTACCACCTCGTTCACGATGGTCGACAAGCCCTCCAAGCGGCGCGAGAATTCATGCCGGACGCCATTCTACTGGATATAGGGTTACCAGTTATGGATGGGTATGCCGTCTGCCGTGCATTCCGCGAAGATGATCTTTTTAAAAATGTGACGATCATTGCACAGACCGGTTGGGGCCAACTCCGGGATAAGAATTTGGCGTCCGAAGCTGGGTTCGACCATCATCTCGTCAAGCCCGTCGCCTACGACGATCTTGCGTGCCTGCTCGCCAATACAGCGAGAACTTAGCAATCTCCAATGGTGCTTTACGTGCGCTTCCCGGGAGACTTGGTATTTTATACTTATCGTACCCAGTGTCCTGCTCAAGACTGTGAAGAAGGTCTCTCGCAGACCGTTTGTCGAAAGCGTTGGCTCGGGAATTGGGGAACGACGAACGATGACCAAGCTCGCGCGATTCGATGCCGCCGACTATCTCGATAGCGAAGAGGTGATGGCCGCTAGCGCGAAAAGCCGGTTGCTGCTGTAAATTCCTAGAACCGGCCGAAAATGACCCATAGTTTGAAAAACCAGTGAGTGTTGGGGCAGACGTTTTCCGAGTGTGGCCCCTTTCAAGAAGAGCAGTCGCTCAGAATGGTGGAACGGTTCGCTGACCTTCCCATTCCATCGGCTATTCGGAGCCAGCAAACCGCGTAGCGACTATGTCAACCATTCGGTCGGTCCATCGCTACTGCTGTTTTTGGTTCAAAACGGTCTAAACTCGCGCTTTGTCGCGACAATAAGTAAATTGACTTAGTTGTTGTATTTCCATACGCTTGGACGATGAGCAGCTTCCTATCGGTCAGCCACCACGGTCCCGCTATTAGCGTGACCTGTTGGTGGGGCTTTCGCTTTGCGCCCGAAACCTCCGCATTCGACTGGCGGTAGGCCGTCTATGAGCGGAACTGACAACACGGCAACCCTTATTTCCGACGCCAAGAAGCGACCGGCGGCAAAAACGATCAAGCATGGTCCTCGCGCACAGAAGGCTATGGTGCAGATCATGGACGCGGCGGAGCGTCTATTTGCGTTGAACGGGATCGAGGGTGTGGCCTTACGCCAGATCCTAATCGAGGCAAAGCAGCGCAACAAATTTGCGATCAGCCTGTATTTCGGCAGCAAGGAAGAACTGGTGGTGGCGCTAATCGGCCGCCGGACGGGCGAAATGAATGTGCACCGCCGCAAGCTAATGGAAGCCGCGATCGCGCGCGGGACCCTAGATGACGCTCGTACACTTCTTGAAATAATCTACCGGCCAATGGCCGAGGTCAGCGACGCCACCGGCCAATACACATACCCGCGATTCCTGCAGCAGGTGATGCTTTATCATTCTCTCAGCAGTCGCTGGCCGACGACCAACTATGAGGGACCGCATTCCGAAGCAAACAAGCGGATGCACGGCCTTGTGTCGAACTTGTCGGAAGATTTGTTTGATGGGCTTCTCGCAGTGATCTCAGGCATTTTTCTGACCGCTGTGACCACGCGGGGACTGAGGATCATTGAAGGGCGCGCGACAGTTCCTTTCGAGGAATTCTTCCAGGCCGTGCTCGACATGGCGACGGCTGCCTTCGACGCTGCTCGGAACCCCCGAGCCTAGCGGCCGCTCATCTCCCGCTGTGCGCATTCTCTTCCAACGGTACGAAATGCGGTGCGCGCATAAAACAAAGTCTCTTGACTTAGTTTTAATGAATAAACTAAGTCATATTACCTAGTTCAGGCGCAGGCGCATCGATTGCGCCTTCAGGGGAGGAATAAACATGAAATCAAAAATCGCTTTGTCAGTGACCAGCGCAGCTGGGATGCTCGCCGCTCTCGGACTGTTCGGACCTTCGGCTGTCGCGCAGGAAGCGGCTCAGGCCCAGTTGTCCGCATCTAACACATCCGGACTGGAAGAGATCGTCGTCACGGCGCGTCGGCGTGAAGAGAAGTTGCAGACCGTGCCGATCGCGGTCAACGTCGTCTCAGGCGACATGCTGGAGGCACATACGATCTCCAATGCGGTTGATCTGGGCAAACTCATCCCGTCGTTGAGTGTCGCCGAAACCAATCGTGATCTCGAAGGCTATACAATCCGCGGCATGACAAACAACAACGCGTCTGCCCAGGGCCAGTCACCGACGATTACACCTTATTTTGCCGAGGTTCCGTTTCCGGTGGGTGATGGTGCGGGCGTTGGCCGTTTCTATGACCTGGAAAATGTCCAGGTACTAAAAGGGCCGCAGGGCACGCTGTTCGGTCGCAATTCTTCCGGTGGCGCCGTTCTGCTGCAGCCCAAGAAGCCGGATAACAATTTCGACGGCTATCTGTCGCAACAGTTCGGCAATTACAGCGATTACGAAACAGAGGCCGCAGTCAATATTCCGATCATTGCGGATAAGCTGATGGTCAGGGTAGCCGGCGAGCGCGCGCAGCGCGACGGGTTCACCAAGGACATTCTAAACGGCAAGGAACTGGACAATCGCGACTTTTGGTCTGGCCGTTTGTCTGTCACCTTCCGTCCGACTGACAGTTTTCAGAACGATCTGGTCATCGACAGCCTTTATTCGGACTCCAATGGATCTTCGGAAGTCGTTGGCTATCTCAACCCCGGCGCGGTTTTCGGATCGATCCCGCTGGGTGTGCTGGGCACATTCCCGCTGACTTTGGGCAATGGTCCGCTCTATTCCGGTTTGCTCGTGAAGGCCACTCAGATCTCCACTGCGCTTGCCGGTTACAAGGCTAAGTCGTTCGCTCTATTCTCAGGCGCAGAGATCGCCCAGATCGAGGCTCAGCAGCAGGCCCTTGGGCCACGGGAGGTTGCGACCGGGAATAATCCGATTGAAAAGATCATCAGCCAGGGAATCGAAGATACGGCTCGCTTCGATCTGACCGACGACATCTCGATCCGCAATATCTTCGGCTACCGACTCTTCAAGCAGTTGGTACGAGGCGATGACGACGGAACGATACTTCCGTTGATTGGACAGACAGAGCCGAATGGCTGGAACGTCGATCTCGCGCAGTACAGCGAAGAGCTGCAGATTCAGGGCAAGTCGCTCGATAATAGCTTGGTTTGGGTCGCGGGCGCGTTCGGCCTGTTTTCGCACGCGGCGGGCGTCAACCATAACGTCACGGTTCAATTCGGCGCCCCGATCTACGGACAGAACAGTCCGACCACGCGCAGCGAAGCGGTCTATGCCCAGGCAACTTACGATCTGGGCCATTCGCTCGATGCGCTCGAGGGGCTGAAGTTCACAGCCGGTTATCGCTTCACGTGGGACTATCGGCAGCTTAATCTCGTGCAGACCAAGGCAGGCGGGGCCTGCAGCTCGCCCGGCGCCGACACGAATTGCGATGTCTCAGTTGAATATAACGGCAGCGAGCCATCTTGGACGGTCGGTCTCGACTATCAGCTGACGCCCGATACGTTGCTCTATGTTACCAGCCGTCGCGGTTTTCGGGCCGGTGGCTTGAACTCGCAATCGCTGATCGCGAACCAGATCGGCTTTAAACCTGAAACTGTTCTCGACGTCGAAGTCGGTGTGAAATCCGATTGGGAACTCTACGGCATCAAGGCCCGGACCAACGTCGACCTTTTCAACTCGGACTATCAGAACAAGCAGCAAAGCCAGTCCTATTCGGCGACGATCAACGGAAGCCCCGTTACTACAAATCTGATCGTCAATGTCGGCAACGCAACGATTCAGGGCATTGAGGCCGATCTGACGGTGATTCCGGTCACCGATCTTGAGCTCACCGCATCATGGGCGTTCACTCAGGCCTATTTCGACAAATATATCATTGTCGCGACCGGCCAAAGCGTCCCGGGTGAGACCTATCCTTTCGTGCCGCAGAACAAGCTCTCTCTTGGCGCTCGATATCATCTGCCTCTATCGGACGACTATGGGAGTGTCTCGTTGGGGGCGATCCTCGCCTACCAGTCCCATCAATATCTGGGCGTGTTCCCGACGGACCCGGCGGCAACGACGATCGGGGCCGGTTACGCCACCCTCGATCTCAGCCTGGATTGGAAGAACGTTTTCAACTATCCGGTCGACGTGTCGCTCTACGCCACCAACGTGACGAACCAGCTCTATAAGCTTGGCGGCTATCCGATCTATGGCATCGCCGGCTTTGCCTCCTATGTCTACGGCGAGCCGCAGATGTATGGCGCGAAGATTAAATACCGTTTCGGCGGTCCGTCCGCGGAGCCAGAATCGACCCCGGCAGCCTATACGCCGCCGCCGCCTGTTGCGCCGATAGCCGCACCGAAAACCTATCTGGTGTTCTTCGACTTCAACAAGTCGGATCTGACGCCTGATGCGACGACCATCGTCGACCAGGCCGCCAAGAACGCCGGTCCGGCCAAGGTCACTCAGCTGACCGTAACCGGTCACACCGACACCGTTGGCTCGGATGCCTACAATATGCGTCTCAGCCGCCGCCGTGCGCAATCGGTTGCGACCGAGCTCGAGAAGGACGGCATCGCGTCGTCCGAAATCGAGATCGTGGCCAAGGGCAAGCGTGACCTGCTCGTCCCGACCAAGGACGGGGTGAAGGAGCCACAGAACCGGCGCGTTCAGATCGTCTACGACGGCGCCCCCAACTCGTGAGTCAGCCGGGTGCGGGCCGGTTTTATGCCGTTCCGCACCCGTTTCCGCAGGTTAGCCAAGATAACCAGAGCCAGTCTGGCCTGGGACCGCTTCAATCGTGTCCACAGTCAGCGGCTCTAACGTCGGGGTGATGATGATGGCCTTAAGACTCGCGCGTCGAATCGGTTGTCTCCTGGGCATAGGGATTTTGTTGTCGGGACTGAGTTGGGCCCATGCAGAAAAGCCCATAATTTCAGGGCAAGAGACGGTGCTGCCGAAGGCTCCGGAGCCGTTCGCCGGAAAGATCGGTCCGAACGTAAAGGAGTCGGTTGAAGCCTTTCCGAACCGGCTGACTGCCCCAAAAGATGCTCCGAACGTCTTGCTGATCATGACCGACGATGTGGGCTTTGCCGCGAGCAGCCCCTTCGGTGGGCCGATTCCGACCCCGAACATCGACAAGCTTGCGGCCAACGGCCTGCGCTATAACCGCTTCAATACTGCCGCCATGTGCTCGCCGACTCGCGCCTCCCTGCTGACCGGACGCAATCATCATGCAGTGGCCACCGGTACGGTCCTGGACTTTACGACCGGCTATCCCGGCTATTGGTCGATCATTCCCAAAAGTGCTGCGACGGTTGCGGAGATTCTCAAGGACAACGGTTACAACACGGCCATGTTCGGCAAGAACCACAATACGCCGGGGTGGGAGCGGTCACCTGCCGGCCCGTTCGACCGATGGCCGACCGGCTTGGGATTTGAGTATTTCTACGGCTTCATGGCGGCGGAGACCAATCAGTGGTCCCCGACCATGTACCGGGACACGGTGCTGGTGCCGACACCGCAAGACGATCCGAATTACATCCTGGATCGCGATCTCGCCGACGATGCAATCAAGTGGATCCATAATCAAAAGGCAGGCGCGCCTGACAAACCGTTCTTCGCCTATTTGGCGACCGGCAGCGGCCACGGCCCGCATCACGCGCCCAAGGAATGGATCGAGAAATTTAAGGGCAAGTTCGATCAGGGCTGGGATCAGGCTCGTACGGATACTTTAAAACGGCAGAAGGAAGACGGAATCGTTCCGGCCGATGCGGATAATAATCCCCGACCTGCCGGGGTTCCCGCTTGGGATAGTCTGTCAGCCGATCAGAAGAAGCTCTATGCCCATTTCATGGAGGTCTATGCCGGCGTAATCGCTTATCAGGATTCCCAGATTGGCAGGATCGTCGATGAGCTGGCGCGGATGGGGCAGCTCGACAACACGCTGGTCATTTTCATCGAGGGAGACAACGGCGCCAGCGCCGAGGGTGGTCTCAGCGGTACGCTGAACGAGATGGGGGTGGTCAACGGCGTGAAGGAAAGCCAGGACTGGAAGATCAGTATGATGGACCAGATGGGTGGACCGAACACCTATGAGCATTATCCGGTCGGCTGGGCCTGGGCGATGAACACGCCGTTCCAATGGTTCAAATCATATGCCTCGCACTTGGGCGGCGTGCGTAACGGCCTTGTCGTTTCATGGCCGGCGCATATCAAGGATAAAGGGGCAATCCGCCCACAATTCCATCATGTCGTCGATATCATGCCGACGATTTTGGAGGCTGCGGGCATTCGGATGCCGACGGTGGTGAACGGCGTCAAGCAGCAGCCAGTGAACGGCGTCAGCATGCTGTATAGTTTCAACAAGGCCGATGCGCCCGATCGGCACCGCTCGCAATATTTCGAGATGCTGGGCAACCGCGCCATGTACCAGGACGGCTGGATGGCGAGCACAACGCCAAAACGGACCTTCAACGGTCTCTACGTAAGCGACGGCCATCCGGATACGAGCTATAGCTGGGAGCTGTACGACCTGAACAAGGATTACAGCCAAGCGCATAATATTGCCGCGGAGCATCCGGACAAGCTGAAGGCCCTCGAGGCGCTTTGGTGGAGCGAGGCGAAGCGAAACAATGTTCTGCCGATCGACGACAATCTGGGGCTTTTGAGGTTCACAGACGCCAGAAAAGCCTATGAGTCGAAGAGTGCGGGCTATGACTATTGGGGGGGCGACATCAGCGTCGGCAACGAGGTGATGCCGCCGATTCTGGGGCGTTCCTTCAGCATAGTAGCCGATGTGGTCATACCGGCCTCTGGCGCGGACGGTGTGCTGGTTGCGGCAGGCAGTCATTTCGGCGGATGGGGGTTTTTCCTGAAGGGTGGTGTCCCGATTGCGCTGGAATCCTTCTCACAGCAAGCGAGCGATCAGTTCAGGGTGGCGGGTCCATCGGCTATTCCCGCAGGCCCTGCCATGATCGAATATGACTTCGATTACGACGGCGGCGGGCCGGGGAAAGGCGGACTTATGCGGATCAGCGTCAATGGGCAGGAAGTCGCGCATGGCCGCGTCGACAAGACCATTTCTCTGCTGGCCGAGCGCGACGATACGTTCGATATCGGCTTTGACGCCGGCGCACCGGTCTCGGACGAATATAAGAATGGCGGCAGATTCACCGGGGACATCCGGAAAGTCACGGTAACAGTGAAGGGACCCGATCCGCTAGCGGGCCCGCCTGGCGCTGCCCCTGCAAAAGCGGCACCGGCGCGTATGGAAAAAACGCTTCAGGGCGAGTGACGAACCAGTAGCCATGCGCGAAACGAGCGACTTAACCGGAATAAATCGATGAAATTTGCGCGCCTGCCTGGGATGGTTATCGCAGGCCTCCTCATGATGGTAGCTCTGCCGGTTGCCGGCGCCAATCCGCTGCCAATGATAGAAGCGGGGATTTCGACCGCCGATCTAACCGCAATCGGAGAGGAAGCCTTTTACTGGGGGCTGAACCAGGTCGGGTTTTATGAGTTGCGGTATCAATTCACTCAAAATCACGCGAACCCAGCATTCCGTGGCGTCAACAAGGCTTCGATCAACCGGCAGTTATTCAACGCCAAGACCAGCAGAATCGCGACAACAGTCAATGCCTCGACTCTGTATGAGGGCGGGAATTTCGATGTGTCGCGCGAACCGATGGTCGTGCTGACGCCGCAAATGCAGGGCGGGCGATATTGGAGCGTTCAGGCGGCCGATCAGTACGCTTCCTGGTTCTTCATGATCGGCGATCAATTCACTGGTAATGGCCCTCAACACTATCTCGTTATCGGTCCGCATTGGCAGGGAAAATTGCCGGAAGACTTTCGTTCAACCGAGATTATCCGCGCGCCGTCCGACAGTTTCTCCATGACGCTGCGCATCGCCGTTACGGACCGCAGCGACAAGGATTTCGCCGAGACCTACAAATTCATGGAGGGCGTATCGATGACGCCCCTCAGCCTTTGGGAAAAGAACGGCCGCAAACCCGCACCGCTTTCCGAGCAACCGACAATCGATGGGCCTTACGCGAGCTTTCCGCGCATGGCGCAGATCGGAGACATCGCAAAAAGCATGACGGCGATGGATTTCTTTGAGCTTCTCAGCCTCGCGATCAACGATCCGACCCTGACCAAGCGAACCGATTCCCTTGAGGAAGTTGAAACGCTTAAGCGATTGGCGCGGATCGGGTTGAGGGAGGGCGTGCGCTTCGACCCTGAGCAGCTGACGCCGGGACAGAAATCGACGTTGGAGAGCGCTTTTGCCGAGGCGAGGCTGATCGCCCGCGCGGCGATGAACAAGTCACTGCAGAATATGAACGGCTGGATGCTGCAGAGTAGCCTGTTTTATGACGATGGTGACTACAAGGCCCATGCCGGAGCGGTCGACGTGGCCTGGGGCACGCCGGTCCCCTACAAATCTCATACGATCGCCTATGTGTTCGACGACGCGGCGGGGCGCAAGCTCGACGGAGCCCGAAAATACACGCTGACCTTCGATGTCGGCAAGTTGCCGCCGGTCACTGAGTTTTGGGAACTACCCCTCTACGACGCCTACGGCTATTTCGTCGACAATCCGATCAACCGCTATAGCGTTACCAGCTATCTCTACAAGGCCGGGGCCTATGCGGTGAAGGACGGCAAGCTCACCTTCTACCTGCAAGGCACCCCGCCGGCCGATCCCCAGCAGGCGCGCAACTGGCTACCGACGCCGGCTGGCGGCAATTTCCAGCTCGCGGCACGATTTTACGGACCAACGACGGGGCTGATCGACGGCTCCTATCCGATGCCGCGAATCGTCGAGGCGAAAGACTGAGTTCGCGGTTATTCCCATAGAGAAATACGACCAATGACGCCTATGCCACAGGCGTGGAGAGATGTCCGAACTGCCTAGAGGGCGAAACCGCCGTCGAAGCCCACGCTTTGGCCGGTGATACAGGCCGCCTGCTCAGACCCCAGGAACGCAAACAGATAACCGCACTCGATGGGCAATGCAGGCCGATCCATGCGCGTGCCGTCCGCCATTGCTTCGATTAGGCCGACGATCCGGTCACGGTCTGCTGGGGGCAGGACGGCCATTTCGGCTATCTGCTGCGGCTTGGTCAGCGGACTGACCCAGGAGACGGCGACGGAGTTGCATCGAATACCGCTCACCGCCTCCTCCGCCGCGATCTGGCGGACCATCGCCTCCACCGCGTTCTTGGAGAAGGGCGATAGCCCATCCAGATCAACGACGCGCTTGTTGGCTATGGTGGTGCAAAGCGTAATCGACCCGCCGCCATGCGCCCGCAGCTTGGGTACTGCGCGGCTGACCAGTCGGAAGCATCCCATAGCGTCGTCCTGCAGGAACTGCCCGGCCACGTCGGGCGGAATGTCCGCCAGCTTATCGAAGCCGAAAACTGGCCCGCCGGACCAGATCACGGTGCGTAACGGGCCGCCGATTTCCTGCGCGAGCGCAATGGCGCGATCAATCGATGCGATATCGCCGTTATCCATTTGGCAGCTGCGTATGTTGGCTCCAGCCGTGCGAAGTTCGTCTTCCAGGCGAGCGGCTTTTTCCACGCTGCCCCGATAGGTGAAAACCAGCGGTATGCTGGCCTCGGCTAGGCAGCGTGTGACGCCCTCGCCTACGCGCCCGGTGCCACCGGAGACCAAAGCCGCACCCTTGGGGAAGGTCAACTGGAGTGGCATAGGCTTAGATGTCCCCGGGTTTAATGCAGATCGTGAAATCGCCAAACACTATCGACAGCATGCCCCGTCCCTGTACGTCTCTTTATTGTCCGAGACGACTTAAATCGCCGGATTTCGAATGGACGGTAGCGGCTGACTTGTCGTTGCGCCAGCCCTCCAATGAGGAATCGCCCCTCGATCCTTAAGAGAGAGTCAGCACGGGGCAGAAATACCTCCAACCAAGGCGTTGTAGACGATGCTCACCACCTCCTGATACCGATGGGGTTGTCTAATCGGGCGCAATCACCCTTTCCATGTCCCGGCAGGGACGTCTTAGTGCGCCCAAGAACGGACGCAAACGGGTAGCAGCTTTAGGCGGCTGAGCTCGGCGTAGCCGGATGATCGTGTTCGGTAAATCCGATGGACCGGTCAAACGCTTGCCCGGTTTTCAGCATTGAATGCATGATCACGGCAAGTGTTCGAGCGACAGCGACGGCGGCGCGCTTGAAGCCGACCTTTTCAATCACCTTCAATCCCCATCTGCGCAGGCCGCTGTCGCACTTGTGGGGCGCTTGGCGACGCGATGCGCCACCGTGTGAGTAGTTTCCGACTCTGCTCGCAGTCATGCTTTGGCGGCTATCGTGAGGTCACATGTTCTCTGGAAAACCCGAGGACATTGCTGACGCCCTGTTCCTGAGGGTCGGTGGGCGCTCAACGGATTCGAATATGCCGATGTGACCTCGTGCGCGGTTCTAGATTTCGCGTGTGTCTAATGCCCGAGCGCCTGAAGGCCAAAAAGTAGAACGCCTTTTTGTTAGAAGGATAGCAACATGACCGTACTCCAGTCCCAAGATCGGAACGACGCGGCGACCCAAGATAAATTGGCCGTATCCGGGGCCAATCGCAGAACCCTGGAAGCCATATTTCATCACCCATCGGCGCATAACCTGGAATGGCGCCATGTGGTCGCTCTGCTCGAGACAATCGGTAGTGTCGAAGAAAAGGCGAATAACGAGTTCTCAGTTGAGATCGCCGGTAAGCGCCATCTGTTGCACAAGCCACATACCAAGGATCTCACAGGGTCCGAGGTGATCGACTTGCGGCAATTTCTCATCGCGGCCGGCTGGTCGCATGAAGCTTCCTCGCAAGCGGCCGCCCATCCCAATCCTGCACCGCCCAGCCTCTTGGTTGTGGTCGACCACCATGGCGCGAAAATCTACGCTATCGACCTAGCCTCCGATGACGTCTCAAAACATGAAATCACCCCCTACGACCCGCACCATTTCCTGCACCACCTGACACACAAGGACCAGTCACATGAGCGAGGACAGAGGGCGCCCGAGGAGCCGGCTTTCTATGAAAGCATTGCGCAAGCTGTTGCATTGGGCGGCAGAATTGTCGTGGTCGGTCACGGCGAAGGCAAAAGCAACGCAGCCGACCATCTGACCGAATATCTTCGAACCCACCATCGCAACACGTATCAGCGCATCGTGCGGGAGGTTGTTGCCGATTTGTCCAGCGTCACCCCGGCACAACTTCTGGACATTGCGCGAAAGGCTCTTCGCGAATGATCTCGCGTCAGCATCTGCCGGTCATATCCCGATGAGCGCAGTGAGCCCAATTCAGCCGTCGCGAGAAAGCAATCTCGTCCTCCTGACACCGTCGCAGATGGATGCAGCCGACCGCGCCGCCGAAGCGAACGGCGTCGACGGCTTTGGCCTTATGGAGGCCGCCGGCAGCGCGGTGGCCGTGGCGGTCGGGGTCCGATGGCTCATGAGGCCGGTGACCGTGCTGTGCGGTCCGGGTAACAACGGCGGTGACGGCTTCGTCGCCGCGCGGCATCTCGCGGCCGCGGGCTGGCCGGTGAAGGTCGCCCTGCTCGGTTCACGTGAAAAGCTGACCGGTGAGGCCGCTCATGCCGCCAGCCTTTGGACGGGAGCCATAGCGCCGTTCTCGGTGGATAGTCTCGATGGCGCCGGCATCGTGATCGACGCGATTTTCGGCGCAGGTCTCTCGCGCCCTTTGGACGGAAAGGCCCTCCTGCTCGTCGAGGCGCTAAAGGCGCGCCGGATTCCCACCTGCGCCATCGATGTTCCCAGCGGCCTCGATGGAGCGTCGGGGATCGTTCGCGGGGCAGCCGCGCCGGCCGAGCTCACCGTGACGTTTTTTCGCAAGAAGCCCGGCCATCTGCTGTTTCCGGGGCGAGGTCTTTGCGGCGAGGTCGTGACGGCCGATATCGGCATACCGGATACGGTACTTGCGGATATCGCCCCGAATGCCTGGGAGAACGGTCCCGACCTCTGGCTGGGCAACTACCCTTGGCCGGAGCCTGAAAGCTACAAGTACAAACGGGGAGAGGTACTGATCCTCGGCGGCGAAGGGATCACAGGCGCAAGCCGGATGACCGCCCTTGCCGCAGCGCGGGCCGGCGCCGGCATGGTAACCCTCGCCGCACCCGCCAAAGTGTGGAGCATCTATGCGATATCCCTCGTCAACGCGATTGTTCGCAGCTTCGACAGTTTGCAGGATTTCGAGGCCCTACTGGCCGACGTGCGCCGTAATGTGATTGCGATCGGGCCCGGCGCCGGTGTTGGTTCGTCTACCAGGCAGTTCGTTCTTGCCGCGCTCAAGACCGGGCGCGCGACCGTTCTCGACGCCGACGCTCTGACATCATTCGCCGAAGCCCCCCAGGATCTGTTTCGATCCATTGTCGGACCCTGCGTTCTGACCCCGCACGCTGGCGAATTCATGCGCCTCTTCCAGTTCGACGGTGACAAACTGGAACGCGTCCGCAATGCGGCGCAGCAATGCGGTGCAATTGTAGTGCTCAAAGGGCCCGACACCGTCATCGCCGCCCCTGACGGACGCGCGATCATCAATTCCAACGCCCCCCCGCAACTCGCGACAGGCGGTAGCGGTGACGTTCTCACCGGTTTTGTCGCGGCGCTTCTCGCACAGGGGATGGCGCCCTTCGAGGCCGCGGCGGCAGCGGTTTGGCTACATGGCGCCGCTGCGACGGAATTTGGTCTCGGCCTGACCGCGCAAGACCTGCCGAACGCTTTGCCGCAAGTATTGCGGGCGCTCAAACGCTGCTGAAAGGCCGCGATCGCGGTTTCAACTTTTTCGAAGCTGCGATCGAAAGCCTTTTCATCCACCCGACCGGTGGCTTCTCACGCGAGATTCACTGAAGCGCGCACTTCAAGGCAAATCCACTATCGTCGCAGGCGATACCGACGCGCATCGCCGTTTTCACTAATGATTTGTCAAAACCGTTCTGATGATCGCCTCGAAATCTCCAGCCAACAGGCTTTCGCCGCCGATCAATCCGCCGTCGACCTCCGGAAGCGCTAGTATCTCCCGCGCGTTGTCTGGCTTGATCGACCCGCCATACAGTATTCGCACTTGCCGTCCGTCCTCGCCGAAGCGCGCCAGAAGGCGACGGCGAATGCGCGCGTGGACCGCGACGATCTCTTCGTTGCTCGGGATCTGCCCGGTCCCGATCGCCCATAGCGGCTCATGCGCGATCGCGGTGGCGGTCAGGGCCATGCCGTCCGGCAAGCTGCCGGCGAGCTGAGCATCGCAAGTCGACAGGGTCTCGTTCTCCGCTCGCTGCGATTTTGTTTCCCCGATACAGATGATCGTCAGGAGACCTGCACGCGAGGCAGCCTTCGCCTTTGCCGACACGATGGCATCGGTTTCGCCATGGTAGCGCCGACGCTCGGAATGACCGACTATGACCGCCGAAGCGCCGGCGTCTTTGAGCATTTCGACGCTGATTTCTCCGGTAAAAGCACCGGCATCCTCTGCGCTACAGTCCTCCCCGCCGATTGCAATGCGGCCTCTGACAATCTGCGCTGCGCGCTCAATCAGCGTGGCCGGAAGGCACATCAGAATATCCGCCGATGGTGCTGTCGTCTCAACAGCGGTGGCGACCGCCCCGATCTCCCCAAGTTGGGTCCATCCCCGCAAAGGTCCCCA
>PLTD01000180.1:33617-33975 GCA_003165335.1 Rhodospirillales bacterium
TTCTCCGACGAAAAGCTGGTCGACACATTCGGAATCCTCCCCCTGAAAATCAGCGCCTAAAACGACACGATTTTAGGGGGAAGAAAATTCGGATATCGGCAGATAGTTCAATATGTTGTCGAAGATCCTATGTCGCGTTTGGGACCTTTGCGGGGACGGACCGAAATGCGGGGCCAAGAGCGCACCGCGCAGCTCGTCGCCGGCATCCAGCACGAGGAGCGGGTGCGACAAGATCCGAACCTGAAAGCCGAGCGCCTGGTCAAGACGTGGAAAGGGCTCGAAGCCCAGCACGAGCGTCTGTCCGGCTACGGACAGGCCGAGGCGCGCGGTCGTGTGGAAGAGCGCATGAAGGCGGTGG
>PLTD01000093.1 GCA_003165335.1 Rhodospirillales bacterium
ACGGATTCTCATCGGCGTTCACAGCAGGTGAAACCGCGAATGGAATCTCACGTCTGGTTGGCGACGGCGAGTTGATGGATTGACCTAAAATGGCTCGATGCATGCCGGAGCCTTCGATAGAAGAGCCTAATGCTATCCATTCGTGCGTTGCTTCTCTAAGCGGGGGGGATCGTGGAAGTGGAAGATTTATATCGATTCTACAACGCGGAAATTTCAGAAATACAGACGGCGGCGGTTCGGATCTGAATCGAAAGAGCTACGACAAAGCGGTGATCCGTCGATAGTTTCTTTGTCGCTCGCAGAGATGCGTCGGTTGGTTGAAATAGAGACCAGTGCCCTTATCGCGCTACGCGCGATAAGCACAATTTCGAGTCCGGGCAAAGACCTGTCTGATGCGGCAAGTGCTCTGGCGAATGCTTTGGCTTCGCCGGCCTTGCACGACGGCTAACGACGACAGGGGTTCCTATCGTCAGTGAGGTACAGCTTGCTGTCCGCGTACCAAGCGGCCGGGGAGAGCACCTGTCGCAGTTCCGTTGCGGTAGACGACTGCCCCACTGACGATGGTCGCTTCATAACCTTCAGCGCTTTGCGTTAGGCGTCGGCCCCCGCTGGGTAAGTCATATGCGACGGTCGGCGGCCGCAGCGTTAGCCGATCCCAATCGATGATGTTGATATCGGCCTTGTATCCCGGCGCTATCCTTCCCCGATCCAGCAGCCCGACGACACGAGCCGTGTCGACGGTCAGCGCCTTGACCGCCTCGCCCAGCGATAGTTTCCCGCCCTGCGCGCGGTCGCGTACCCAGTGTGTCAGCATGAAGGTCGGCAGGCTGGCATCGCACAGATAGCCCAGATGTGCGCCACCATCGCCGAGGCCGAGCACGGCATTGTCGCGGCTTAGCATTTCCAGCGTAACGTCAAGATTGCGTTCGACATAGTTCATCACGAACTGGATCAGAACTGCTCGTCCTCCCTCCTCCAACATCGTGTCGTACGCCAGTTCACGTGGACTGATGCCCATAGCACGGGCGCGCGCGCCGATCATCGCTTCCGGCTTCGGCTCGTAATTGGGAGGGTTTCCCATGGCGAAGATATTGTCGAAATTATTGACCAATGGCGCGGCCGGGAAATCTGTCGGCTGACCCGCTTCGGCGATGATCCGCTCGCGCAACGCGCCGTCACGAAGCGCCACGAGGCGTTCTCCTACCGGCAGAGCCGAGAGGGCCTTATAGCTCGGGCAGTACATGAACGGGTTCATGGACAGCTCGAAGCCGAGCAGAAGCCCGATCGGCCTACCCGGCACCTGAGCCGACACTTTAAGCCCGTCGCGGTTGGCTCCGTCGACCCAGTCCAGTATCGCACGCCAGCGCTCGGGCGCATGGTGCCATTGCCCAACGGCGATAGTCAGTGGCCGACCTGACGCCTCAACGATACGACGCAGCATCGGCAGTTCCCGCTCGCAATCCTCGAAGTCGGAAACAAGCTGCAGGATTCCCTTACCCGCCGCTTTCAATCCTCCGGCGATGGCTGTCAACTCTTCTTCGGCTGCGGTGAGCGTCGGAACATGGGTGCCGTCACTCGCCCTGTGGTTGATCGTGCGCGATGTCGAGAAACCCAAGGCGCCGGCATTCACAGCTTCGACTGCCAACCGCGACATCAGAGCCATGTCCTCCTGAGTGGCCGCCTCACGGTCCACGCCACGCTGCCCCATGGCATAGACACGCAGCGCCGAATGCGGCAGGTAGCCGGCGAAATCGATGTCGTAGGATTGGCTGGCGAGGCTGTCGAGATATTCTGGAAAACTGCTCCAGTTCCAAGGGAGACCGGCTGTCAACACTGGCTCCGGCAAGTCTTCCACGCCTTCCATCAACCTGACCAGGCGTGCGCGGTCCTCGGGCTTGCAGGGCGCGAAGCCGATGCCACAATTGCCCATTACGGCCGTAGTCACGCCATGGCTAGAGGTCGGGCTCAGCCTATGCTCCCAGGTTACCTGACCATCGTAGTGTGTATGAATGTCGATGAACCCTGGCGTGACGACACGGTCTCTGGCGTCGATTTCCTCATTACCTTGTACAGCGAGCGATGGACCGACTTCCAGGATGATACCGCCGCCAATCGCCACGTCGCCGGTAAAAGGCTCGCCGCCGGACCCGTCCGCAATCAGCCCGCCGCGAATCACGAGGTCCACTGTTTCTGCCATCGTCGCTTCCTCCAATACCCGCTGACGCCTGCCGCGTCTTAAAGGGGAGATTATGCCCAGATCGGAAGCGGCGCTACTGCCGTGTGGTGGCTGCTATGATATCCAACAGTTTGCGCTCAAGCAGTACCGACTGCCGATCTGCGTCAAACCTGGCGCGAACATCCGCATAGGCTTCCCCGCGAAGTCTGTTGGCCAGGTCTGGATCACATTTTAGGGTCAGAATCGCGGCAGATAGGGCAGCCGCATCTGCCTCATCAACCAGTAATCCCGTTGTATGGTCCGACACAATCTCCGGTATCCCGGCATGGCGGGTTGCAACTACGGGAAGGCCATAAGCCATCGCCTCCATGATCACTGTCGGCAGCCCCTCGGAATCGCCGCTGGCGGCGGTCCTACTGGGAACCGCCAGCAAAAGCGATCGGCGCATCGCGGCGCGCACTTCCTTTTCCGGTAGCCAGCCGTGGAAATGCGCCTGGATCCCAGTTTGCCCGGCCAATCGCTCAAGGTCTCGGCGAGCCGGCCCATCGCCAACAACCGAGAGTTTAAGGTTAGGATGGGCTTTTGCAACGACTGACATCGCCGCAATCAGAATATCGACGCCTTTCTTTTCAACCAACCGACCGACGAATAGGACAGAATCGCTGATACCCGACGGTGGCAGCGCAACGTCTTTCGGGATATCGATGCCGATATAATGTGTTACCAGTTTCTCGGTTGGGAACCCGCGGGCGACTAGCCTGTCGCGGACGAAATGCGAAACGCAAAAAATCGTCTCCGCCGTCGCCATCAAGTCTCGCTGTCGCCGTTGAAAGATCGTTGGAATAAAGCGGCGCTCTTCGAAGTGTTTGTCTTTGGTTGCGTCACCGCCGTGGAAAGTCACGACCAAGGGCAGTCCGGACTTCTGGACGATAGGAAGGGCCAAAGCGCCGCCTAGGCCGAATTGGGCGTGGATAAGTGCCGGGTTTCGGTCAGCGATAAGTCTGTCCAATTTTGCCGGTATATGCCCCCATTGTCGAAAGGCCGTCCGCCCGAATGAACCTAATATCCCGGGTGCAGCCAGAATTACCGAAGCGCCGGGCGCTATCGGTCCGCGTTTTGTGCCGACGTAAATCGGATCCAATTCGTGGAACGCGCGATATTGGCGTTGAATGAAAGATTCGGACCGTGCGCCAACTGTATCGCGATAAACGAGGATTGTTCTCACGCTAGGCCGGTTGCTGCGCGATTAGAGCCGCCAGAGCGGCCGAAGGCTCCGGAATCAGTGTCGTATTGCCGATCTTGATCGCGGTTGAATTGCGAAGTCGCTCGAGGCGCAGCAATGCCAAGCCATAGTCCCCCTGCCCTGATCGCATTTCACCGACTTCGACGCCCCCCTCAATCAAAGGCGTGCCCACAGGTGGCATCAATCCGGCAATCCGAACCGGTACCAATCGCTTTTTGATCAAGCCGCGATAACGCGTCCGCGCGGTGAGTTCCTGACCGGTATAACATCCCTTATCCCAGGCGACGCCGTTCAACAGGTCAATATTGTTTTCCAGCAGGATTGCCTTGCCCACCTCCATGTCACGGCTGCCATCGGGTACTGCCTCCGCAATTCGTCGCCGCTCGTAATCTTCCCACTGCAACTCGGTCATACCACTGGCAGCCAAAACTGAATTGCCGGATTGCGCAGACAATACCATGCGGGTTCCCAATAGTTGGCTGCGCGGATCCGGGTAGCTCATGGCATTGGGGATTACCGCGGTTGTGCCGATAACGGCGACGACCCGATAATCCACCGGCGTGATTTCGATTTTCGAGCGAAGTTTATAAATTTTGAGCCGCTGAGCGAGATCGTCCCGCCGATCTGCTTCGCATTCGATCAAGAGCGACTCGCCATCGAGGATTAGGAAGAAATCATGAAGGAACTTGCCTTGCGGTGTCAGCAAGCACGCATATACAGCATGACCCGGTCTCACCTTGGATACGTCGTTCGAGACTAAGCCCTGCAAGAATCCCTCGCGATCCGGTCCCGACAACCGCAGAAAACCGCGGTTCGGCAATCTTACATAGCTGCCTAATTGATCTTCGTCTGCCATGGCTCTCGATCGCACCTTAAGGCCGCCGCCCGACTTTGCGCGGCCGGACTGCCTTGTCTATAAACGGGTCCATACAAATTTATAATCGTCCGCAGCGCCGAGCCCAAAGCGTCCAGAGTGAATATTCTCTTCATCACCGCAAATCGTTTGGGCGACGCCGTTTTGTCCACTGGCGTCCTCGGGGCGCTGATCGAACGCCATCCGTCAGCCAGGTTCACGGTTGCCTGCGGCCCGTTGGCAGCGCCTCTTTTCAATACCATTCCCCAAGTGGTCAGCATAATCGAAATGGTCAAGCGGCCAGGGCACGGCCACTGGTGGTCGTTATGGACCAAGACCTTCGGAACCCAATGGGATTTGATTGTCGACCTAAGAAATACCGCTATCAGCCGATTGTTGCGCAGACGCTCTCTCAAAGTTTTCAAAGGGCTGAGACCGCGGCAGCATATGGTCGAGGGTTTGGCGGCTCTGCTGCATGCCGATCCGATGGATGCCGCGCCACGCCTGTGGCTGGATAGTGATTCTCTGGAGCAGGTTGCTGCTGCTGTCCCGCGCCAGATACCGCTATTGGCGCTTGCACCAGGTGCACACGGGTTCGGCAAACGCTGGCCTAGCGAGCGCTACGCTGCATTGGCTACTCGTCTGCTAGCGCAGGATGGTTTGCTCCCTGGAGGAAAGCTCGTCGTGCTGGGCGCAGCCGGAGAGCACGAGCAAGCCGCACCCGTAATCGCCTCATTGCCTGAGGATCGCGTCATTGATCTGGTTGGAAGAACGGACCCTCTGCTGGCAGCCGCTTGGTTAGCCCGCGCCGATCTCTATGTCGGCAACGATTCCGGCCTGACCCATCTTGCAGCCGCTGCCGGCACCCCAACTCTTGCGCTTTTCGGCCCGGGACTGCCTGCGCGCTATCGACCATGGGGCCGATCGGCGACATATCTGATCGCGCGGGATGATCCCAACCGCACGATCGATATGTGCAAGATCGACGACATGCTGGCGCTCGCGGAAATGGAAAAGCTCTCCGTCGATCAGGTGGTGGAAGCCGCATCCAAACTCTATGCCCTGGGATGCGCTGCGTGAGCATTAGCGCAGTCATGTGCGTGCGAAACGAAGAGGCACAGTTGGCTGAATGTCTGGGCACGCTGGCATTCGCCGACGAAATTGTCGTCGTCCTCGATCGCTCGACTGACAATTCCAAAGCCATTGCAGAAAAGTTCGGTGCCCGCATTGTCGATGGAGCCTTCGAACGCGAAGGCGAGCGCCGGCACGCCGGCATCGATGCTGCAGCCGGCCCTTGGATATTCGAGATTGATGCGGACGAACGCGTTACCGGCCAACTCGCGGCCGAAATCGTCATGACCACCCGTTCGTCCCAGGCCGACCGTCACTTGATTCCAGTCGACAACTACATCGGCTCGCATCTCGTGCGCTATGGATGGGGGGCTGCATTCGGCAAGGGGGCCTATGTGGGTCTCTTTCGCAAGGGAACCAAGACATGGGGAAACCAGAGGGTTCATCCCAAGCTGGAATTATCCGGAGTCGCGGGCGATAGACTTCGTTCAACACTGCAGCATTATGTCGACCGGAACATTTCGGAGATGTTCGCGCGACTGGATCGCTATTCGACGCTGCGTGCGCAAGATTTGCGCGAGTCATGGCAGGCAACAGGGGTAGTCGATGAGACTTTAGGGCGGAATGTCCGGCGCATTTTTGGACGATTTTATAAGTGCTACTGGCGGCGCAAGGGATTTCGGGAAGGCAAATGGGGATTTCTGATCGCGCTGATGGCCGGCCTCTATCCGATTTTATCATTTCTAAAGGCGACTCTTGAGGATGAATAAGTCAGAGCCGGCTTCACGGGCGTCTCTGTCAGCGCTGACACTTCGGCTCCTGGTTATCGCGTTTGCCTCTGCCGGGCCGGTACTGGCAGTCGCCCCGCTCGGCATGGCGCCTCTCTTGATCGTTATTGTGGCGCTGGCATTTGCGGCAGAGCGATACAGCAGCGGCGTTTGGTCGTTACCATCCAGGACACCAGCTGCACTTTTCCTAATATTATTAATATGGTCAGCTTTATCCCTTACATGGGCGCTGAATCCTGCAAGCGGGGCGCGAAAGCTTCTTGACCTCGCTCTAACTGGCGGCATCCTCCAAGGACTGCTCGCTCTTGCACCGCGTGTGAGTACAGCCCAGCGCCGACACCTCGCTCTGGCCCTCCTTGTCGGGATGGCAATCGGGCTTTCACTGCTGGCGGTAGAAACTCTTTTCGATTTTCCGCTTTATCGCGCCGTGATGGGAAACTCCGATCCCAGATTGGTGGATCTTGTTGAATCCAAGCGATCGGTCGATGCCCTCCCCCTGCTGGTCTGGCCGGCATGCCTTGCATTGGCTGTCCTGGGGAGAGCGTGGTTAGGGGCGTTGTTTGCCGGGCTTTTTGCAATTGCCTGCTTCAAACTCACCGCTTCTTCCGCCACGCTGGGAATGCTGGTTTCACTGGTCGTTTTCGCAGCCTCATTTATCTCCGTTAAGTGGGTTCGTCGGGCGCTGTCTCTGGCCACCGTCTTAGGATTTGTGCTCATCGTCCCCTTGGCTATCTTTGCCTATGAACATGGCGGCACGACCTCGCACTGGTTGAAGCATTCCGCTCAGCATCGGGTTGAAATCTGGCACTTTGCGGCACAACGGACCCTAGAGCAGCCTCTGTTTGGCTATGGTTTCAATGCGTCGCGCTTCGTGCCCAACGGCGACGCGATTTCCCAGTTTCTGCCGCCCGGCCAATCGCTAATACCGCTGCACCCACATGACGGCTTTCTACAGATTTGGCTCGAACTCGGTGCGGTCGGCGCAACCATCACAGGTGCGCTGTTGCTGACCGGGCTAAGAGCGATTGGCAAACTGCCAACCGCCTCGATGCGTTTTGCGCTGGCAGGTTATGCCGCGGGTATGATTGTCGCTAGCCTTGCATTTGGAATCTGGCAAAGCTGGTGGATGGCCACGCTGGCGTTCAGCGCAGGAGCATATAAAGTTATCGGTCCCGATCATGATTAAGTCTTTAACGATCCGCCAACCCGACGACTGGCATCTTCATTTGCGTGACGGTGCGGCGCTCAAAACCGTCCTACCGTTTACGGCCCATCAATTCGGCCGGGCCATCGTCATGCCAAACCTCACCCCTGCCATTACAACGCTGGACGCTGCAATCGCCTATCGTGACAGAATACTCGCTGCTTTGCCCCCAGCAGTCGATTTCAAACCCCTGATGACTGCCTATCTGACCAATGGGACCGATCCGGACGTGATCGCTGAAGGGTTTCGCGATGGAGTGTTCGTCGCTGCGAAGCTCTACCCTGCGCACGCCACGACCAATTCGGCTGCCGGTGTCACCGATATCCGAAATATCGACCGCGTCTTAGAGCTTATGGCAGATATCGGCATGCCCCTTTTGGTCCACGGCGAAGTGACGGACCCTGCCGTTGATATCTTCGACCGGGAAGCGGTCTTCATCGATACTGTTCTCATCCCACTGACGGAGCGTCTCCCGACACTGCGGATCGTTTTCGAGCATGCAACGACAGAACATGCAGTGCAGTTCGTGCGCGAAGCGGGCGCGCATATCGGCGCGACGATTACGCCGCATCATCTTCTCCTGAACCGCAACGCGATGTTCCAGGGGGGGATACGTCCTCATCACTACTGTTTGCCGATAGTGAAGCGTGAACACCATCGACTGGCGCTAGTCGAAGCAGCGACGTCCGGAGATCCGCATTTCTTCCTCGGCACCGACAGTGCCCCTCATGCTGTGTCAGCGAAAGAAACCGCATGCGGCTGTGCCGGGATATTCAATGCTCCGACGGCGATGGAACTTTATGCCGAGGTCTTTGATGCAGCAAACGCATTAGACCGGCTCGAAGCGTTTGCGTCGCTGCACGGGCCGCGCTTTTATGGCCTTCCGGTTAACGAACGGACCATAACCCTGGAACATTCGTCGCAGATCGTACCGAACGCAGTCGCGCTGCCCGATGGCGGCGAGATACGCCCTTTTCGTGCCGGCGAAACACTCGCCTGGCGTCTCGTCGCCTAGATACAGGATTATCATGCAACTACCATCCGGTCTCGCCACTCCCGAAGCCATCGCTGAGCAAAGCGCTCGCATCCTGCTGGAAATCAAAGCGGTTTCGTTCAACGCACGCGAGCCGTTCACCTGGACGTCGGGACGCAAGGCACCGACCTACGTCGATTGCCGGAAGGTGATTTCCTTCCCGCGCGCACGCACGGCGTTGCTCGATTTCGCGGCGGCAACAGTTATCCGCGATATCGGTTACGAAGCGCTGGATGCCATTGCCGGGGGTGAGACCGCGGGCATCCCCTATGCGGCATGGCTGTCCGACAGGCTGGCCTTACCGATGCAATATGTTCGCAAACAACCCAAAGGCTTCGGTCGTATGGCTCAGATCGAAGGTGAGCTTCATGAAGGGGACAGAACGCTGCTGGTCGAAGATCTGGCGACCGACGGCGGCAGCAAACTGAAATTCGTCGAGGCGCTGCGCAATGCGGGCGCGGAGGTCAAAGACACATTCGTCATCTTCCACTACGGTATATTTCCGCAAAGCGTGACCTCGCTGGCCGAGGTTGGCGTCCGATTGCATGCTCTGACGACCTGGCACGATGTACTGCAAGTCGCACGTACGGATCGTTACTTCGATGACCATACTTTGGACCAGGTTGAGAGTTTCTTGAACGATCCCGACCGGTGGAGCGCTGATAACGCCTAATGCTGTTTTCTAAGGGGTTCGTGAAGACGCAGTACACCCAACAGGTATCCACTCGACGATCGCGGCAACACGATTGGCCCTGACATCACATATCGCTGTCGACAGGTTGCGAGCCTTGCCGGAGTCGCAACCGGCGAAAGAGGACTTTAGAAGTCTTTACCGACAGCGTTCTTGAATTCTTCAAGCGCCCTCAATCGCGCCTCTACGCCAGTCCATTTTTTCCCGGTTGTACGCACACCTGTTTCTTCAGGTCCAAGATTGGCCCAAGGCGCGGTTACCCAATAACGGCTTGCACCGAATTTCTTCCACCAGTGGGCGTAATCCACACATTCGTCCAGCGTCTGGGGCTGCTTGATCCCTGTCGTCGGCATGGGGAAACGTGGATCATAGAAATAAATCGCGCCTTCGATACCGATCGATGCCGGGTCCCGTCCGGCGGCTATGGCATGGCGCTTGATATTCTCCCAATCCGCGCCAATCTCGACGGGATCGAGACAGGGATAATAGGGAAACCAACCGTCTGCGAGTTGACCGACACGCCGCTGCGCCACCTTGGATTGGCCGCCTAGCCAGATCGGAATCGGTTGTTGCGGCGGTAGTGGGCAGATGCCGACATCGTCAAGCGTATGGTATTTTCCTTTGTAGTTGACGGTTTGTTGGTTCCACAACAGCCGCATCACGACCATTTGCTCTTCGAGTATCTTCCCGCGATCCTCGAAACTGACGCCCAGACCTTCGAATTCGACGTCGTTCCAGCCGGCAGCCAGCACCAGCCGAATACGCCCGCCACTCAAGATTGAAACCTCGGCTGCTTGTTTGGCGAGAACCGCCGATTGCCGTTGCGGCCCGACAAGAATTCCGGTTGAAAACTCTACCGTTTTGGTGATCGCGGCCATATAGCCGAACAGCACCATGGGCTCGTGCCATGGCGTGTGCACATCATAGAGCGGTGGCTGGCCGAGGTAGGGCCGCCATTCCGGACGATTGGTCAGGTCCGCGCCCAAAATGTGATCGCCGATCGTCACGTAATTATAGCCCAGATCCTCAACACCCTGCAGGAACTCTTTAAACGCACCCGGATCGGTGCCGATCAGATGCTCCGGCATGCTGGTTCCAAGCTTAATCATAACTGCGTCTTTCCCCTTTGAGCGGTATTGTTGCCGGTAAGTATATACGTCGCCGTGCGAAGAGCCATCCGGCAATCGTGCGGAATTCCTCGCAATGCGTGCAAGGTCGCACACCGGACCTGACGAGGGAATTCTGGATTCGTATCGCAATTGCAGGGCTGTGTCGGTAACCGCATCTTCGGAACGGCAGGACACGCGCGAGCGACTGCCTCATTAAAACCCACGCATCGAATCGATGCCTGGGTTTGGCAGTCTTCATTGATCCTCAGGCCTTTGCTGGAATTAGTGCCTGCCTGTTGTGCTCGGGCGTTGAGCCCTGTCTGCCATCCGGGGGCCGCGCTGACGTGCTAGAGCCCGATCGCCTTTAGCGCGGCCTCGGCGACATCGCCATCGATTTCCTGGTTTGCGCCCGAAACGCCAATGCCGCCCAGCACCAAGCCATCCTGGATGATCGGAAATCCGCCCCTGGCCGCGACATAGCCCGGGATCGAGTCGATGATCTTCAGTTCTGAGGGTGGGATGGAGTTTACATAGGCTTCCCATTGGTGGGTCGGCATACCAGTATTCACCGCGGTAAAGGCTTTACGATTGGCAGTCACCTCTGCGATGCGCGGCGCGCCAGGGAAACTTATGAAACCAGCTAGGTTGCCCGCGTGATCCATAATGGTGATATGCAACTTGGCGTCCAGCGCCTTTGCGCGGGCGACGGCGGCACTCAGCATCGTCTGGATTGCGTCTATCGAGAGAGTCGCGCGTGGAACGCCGATTTGCATGTCTGTCTCCGTCAATGAGCGCGGGTGCGATAAGAAATATGAACCGCCTTCAGAGTTCTCAGTGAAAGGCCGGGTACGTGGGACAGGGTCTCGTGACCGGGTGCCAGGCGGATGTCGTCGAAAGCCGCCAGCAGTGACCGGAATGCAGTGTTGAGCTCCAACCTTGCATAAGGTGAGCCGATGCAATGATGCACACCTTGGCTGAAAGCCAGATGCGTCTTGCCGTTGGTGCGATGCAGGTCGAATTTGGCGGGGTTGTCGAACTGTTCCGGGTCTCGGTTGGCCGCAGCAAATCGAATATGAACCATCGCTCCTTTGGGGATTTTGACTCCCCGCATCTCGTAATCCTGCACAGCGATGCGGAAAAAACCCTGGGATGGCGATTCGGTGCGCAGAACCTCTTCGACGAAATTCTCCACCAGGCTGGGATCAGCCCTAAGCTCGGCGGCTATGTCGGGGTTTTGGGCCAGGATCGCCATCCCTGCTCCTAGCGCGCTGGTCGCCGTTTCATGGCCTCCAACGATCAGATGTTCCGACAACCCGACGATTTCCGATAGCGGTAACGGATCCCCGTCCGCAGTCCGTGCGTTTAGCATGTCGGTCAACACATCCGCCCCCGGGTTGCGACGCTTTTCGTCGAGATGCTTCAGCAAATATTGCTGGAGCGCGACCTCCTCGCGGGCGACAACAATCTCTCGCTCCTCGGTCAGACCATAAGTCAGCGGCTCGACCCATACGTCAGACCAATGCTTGATCAGGCCTGCGTCCTCGTAGGGCACGCCCAGGAGCTGGGTGATGACTCGCATCGGCAGCCACCAGCAGAACTGCTTCATAAATTCACATTCGCTCTTGCCGCGCATGTCGTCGATTAAACTGTCGACCGCAGTCTGAACGAAATCCGCCAACCCCTTTACCCGAGCCGGAGAAAAGGCATTGCGCACGGCGACACGATAATTTGTGTGGGCAGGCGGATCGGTCGTGAACTTGGTGTCACGCGGAAAACCCTCGTCCTCCAATATCTTCTGTGCCGCCGGGTACTTGATCAACTGCGCCGCGGGTAGTGTGCGCATGTCGATTGACCAAACTTCCGGATGGGCGACAACATATTGGATATCCTTATATTTGCTGATCACGAAAGCATTGATTTGCGGCATAAAATAGACCGGAGCCTGTTCCAGTAGTGCGTCGTAATAGGCAAATGGACTCTCCTGGATGTTCGGGTCCATCAGGCTGTGTTCCTGAATCTTCATATTCTCGGCCTCTTAGTCGATATTGATTCAGGCGCAGTCACGCATCGGACCAGTCAAAATCCATTCGCTTGGCCGTAAAATGCCATGCACCCGACACGCGAGCGAATTTGTCGCTGTAACGTCCGCCTCCGCGGATTGCCGGCGGGTTGCCCTTATCGATATGGAGCACAAAAAAATAGGAATCGGCTGTCGCCGTTCCGGCTGATTCATCGACGGTGATATTCGTGTTGGTGAAGATATGCCGGTACATATGCTCACCGGTAATCCCTGTAATCGGCTTCGGCGATGCGGCCATGACTTCCGCCATCTTTTTTGCGATTCCATCTGCGCCTGTCGCCCAAACGGCGCCGTTCAGCTCAAGGGTCCCCTTTTCGCCAAACAATTGCCCCCATTTTGCGTAGTCCGCAGCGTCCAATAGAAACGAATACATCGCCAATAGATTGCGAATTTGCTCGTGTGCTGGTGCGTTGGCGTCATTCTTTCGTGGCGTCGCGGATTCGGCTATCGCCGTCGAAGCCAAACCAGCGAGGAGTGTTCCCCCGACGGCTCCCTGTGTCAAAGATTTGACCAACCCACGACGATTGATCCCCGCGGCGACAAGCTCATCGGTTAGTTCATAATCGTTCATTGTCATCCTCCCCGCTCGGCGCGTCAGCGCGCGCTTAGTTGACTAGAGACCATCAGTCGTTCTGGTGCTCGAACGACTGGATTATTGACGCGCCAACGAATTTTCTCCTGTAGCGCAAAGCTGTCGGCGGCGGCGAATAACTCCTCAAATACCAAGCGCGCCTCCATTCGTGCGAGTCCGGCACCCAAACAGAAATGCGCGCCGCCCCCGAACGTGAGCATGGCCGTGGCATCTCGATCGAGATCGAAACAGTCCGGATCGTTGAATTTCTTCGGGTCCCGGTTTGCTGCCGTAAAGGAAAAAAACAGGTCGCTCCCGGCCGGTATCCTGACTCCGCCGAGGTCGAAGTCCATCGGTGTGCGCCGTGTCGACGACGGAGCAGACGGGCAGTGACGAAGCGACTCTTCCACTGCTTTGGAAATCAGCGTTTGATCCGATTGAACTCTGCTCGACGAATCCGGATTTTCGATCAACTCAACGAGCGTATTGGCTATCAGACCTGCGGTAGTATCGATCGCCGCAGTGACGATCAGTACCGAATTGGCGATTACCTCAGCCTCGGTCAGGCAATCGCCCTGCTTGTCCTCGGAACTCAGCAGATCAATAATCCCGCCGGTCTTTCGATTGCGCGATCTATGTATCTTGTCCTGGAAATAGGGCGTCAGCCCCGCGACCGCGGCAAATCCATCCTGCTGGTGTACGCTTTCGCCTAGGAAAAGAGGTTCTACATGCGCCGCCCACTCATCCGCATCGATGGCAAACAAGCTGCGGATGACCTCTGAGGGTAGCTTTGCCGCCACATCGCCAACGAAATCGGCTGATCCATTGCTCGATTTCGACGCAAAAGGAACAATCAATTCTCGCGCCTTCTTACGGATTATCGGCTCGAGTTCGACCAAGGATCGCGGGGCGAAAACGCGGCTGACCAATCCGCGAGCCAACCGATGTTCCTCACCGTTGAGCGACATCAGCCAATTTCGAATTACGGACTCAACGGGGCTGTCTTGGCCGAAAGCTGCGGAAATACCGCTGCCGGCCCGCAAAGTCGGGTTTCGAAGCGCGCTGTTCACCAATTCCCACTCGGTGACGAGAAAGACGCCTTCTCCGGCGTCATATACCGGCGCGTACGCTCTTATGCGGTTCCAAATATTGAAATAGTCATCGCGTGCACCGAGTTCCAGCACACGCCAACCGACTGGTATCCCCAAGCTATCGATCAAAAAGACCCCGTTGATCGGAATTCTCTACGGTCACAGGCATGAACTCGAACGCATTCCGGTGCAAGCTGATTGACGCCCATCGAGTTAAATTCGAAGCAATAGACCTGGTCAGTCGCATGGATCGGCAATAAGACACTTGTCTTAAGTTTTGATGGGCGTATAAGGCAGTTGTCTTACTTCGCATATGTCGGGGAACCCATGGGCCGATCCCAACTGAGTCTATGGATCGTAATTCTGTTCGCTGCGATCCTTATAGCCGAGATTGTAGGCGGTTATCACCGGCGGACACATCACACGACCAAGGATAGGCTCTTTGCTCTTACCGGCTTGACGTTCCAGACCTTAATTACGCCTCCATTTGTCGGACTTGCAGTCGGTTTTCTAATGACAAAACTCCTACCGGGTCATGCCAATCGGCTAGCCGATGTCTCATTTTGGATCATCTTTCCCATCTGGTTCGTCACCGAGGAGTTATTGCATTATTGGCTTCACCGATGGGCACATGAGTGGCGCTGGCTGTGGAAACTTCACCGCACGCATCACAGCGCGCCGCAACTGAACGTCGGCGTAATTTTCCGTTACAATGTCTTCTGGACATTCATGATCCCCCAGACTTGGTTCGGATCTCTAGCCGTTTACTTAGGCTTGACCCGTGTTCTTGCGGTCAGCGCCTTGATTACCTTTATCGTAAATTTGATGACCCACACTGCCTACCGATGGGATCTGGCGCTGCGTCGTATGCCGGGGATGAACCCCGTGTTCAATGTTTTGGAAAAGATTATTACCCTGCCGGATACGCACCACGCCCACCACGGCATGGGAAAGCGAGCCCACATGCGCGGTAATTATGCTGTTACGATATTTCTGTTCGACGTTCTCCTGGGTACAGCGCGCATACCACGGGCGGCGCAAGAACGATTTGGACTGCCAAGCCGATTCGACTGGCGAGAAGAACTGTTTTGGCCCGTGATGCGGCGGAAAGATCCCTCTGTTACCGAAGGCTCGTAAATGTCCCTGGCTCCTGTAAAGAAACGCCGGACATCCGATGTCGGAAAAGCGCGGGAGCGATTGCTCGAGACAGCCGAACGGCTTCTGGCCGAGTACGGTATCGAGGGGGCCTCCCTGAGGCAGATAACTGCTGAATCAGGGCAGTCCAATAACTCCGTCATCCAGTATCATTTCGGCGATAAGACAGGATTGTTGCGGGAAATTATCCTTCGTCGCGTGGCGGGATTCGAACCTCGCCGACAAGCTTTGCTGGATGCAGCTGAGCGCGAAGGTCGCCTCAGAGACACAAGAAGTATGCTTGAGATTCTATTTCTGCCGATCGCAGAACTGGTCAATGAACAGGGCCGACATGCCTACGCGCAGTTCATCATGCAATTTCTGAGCAGTTTTCGATATCAGGTGGGAATTGAACACCCGGGTTGGGCACCGAACAGTGCCGCAACTCGGGCGACCCAACTTTTGCCCGAATGCCTCCCCGACATCGCGGAAACCGTACTCGCGGCCAGAATAAATCGAGTCGGCGGAATGTTTTTCAACGCGCTGATCGAACGCGACAACACTGTTGCAAGCAGCAGGCCGGCTGAGCCGCAGGCGCACTTTCTCGACGATCTGTTTAATATGATGACTGCAGCAATTTCCGTCCCTTCCCGCTTAGAGCATCACAGCTCCTAGTCTCTTCGACCGCTCCGACAATTCCGTTTGTTACCTGACGCGGCATCGGTTCCAACGAGAATAAGCAGCTTAGCTTGCATCGCAAGCGCCGATCCCAGAAGTCGCAAGTCGCTATTGCGTCCACTCGCTTCACGACTCAGTAGACACGACCATCTTTCGGTTCTATCCGACATTACCGCCGATCGCGCACGCCCAGCGATATTGTTTTTGGGTTTTGACGCGACGAGGCCAAACCGGTCGGCTTACGGCCGGGCAAATAAGCGCGTGTGATCGGGGAGAGAGCCTTTGGGGAGATCGCATTGAAGGCCGTCAATTATGTGGGCGGCAAAGTCACACTTCTGGATGTGCCCCCACCGTCCGGTCCGGGCGTACGCGTCAAAATCACATCGGCCGGTATTTGTGGTTCGGATCTCGCGATCCTTGACAGTGGCTTCGAGATCGCCGGCATTCCGGGTCATGAGATGGCAGGAATGTTGGCGGATGGCACACCGGTCGCCATTGAGCCGGTGATCCCCTGCGGCAACTGCCAATATTGCCGTTCGGGTCACTATCAGGTCTGTATTTCCGGCACCGAACGCATCTTCGGCGTCGGTCGCAACGGCGGGATGGCGGAAGAGATCGTTGTTCCTGAGCGCTGCCTGGTTCGCTTGCCTAGGCGCCTGGATATCGGCACGGCAAGTTTGGTTGAACCACTGGCAGTCGCCGTTCATGGAATGCGACGTGCGCAAGCACAACCGGGAGACCGCGTCGTCGTTATCGGTGGTGGAACGATAGGATTATGCGCTGTGGCAGCCGCGGTCGCGATCGGCTGCAAGGTCAGCCTCGTCGCGCGACATGATCACCAAAAAATGGCCGGTGCGCGCCTTGGCGCAGACGAGGCGAACGGCGAATACGATATCGCGGTTGATAGCGCCGGGAGCGAGTCCGGAGCGAAGGAAGGGTGCGAGTGGCTGCGTCCCAATGGAAAACTTCTGCTGCTTTCTGCTTCTTGGGGAGATGTCATTCTGCCGGGACTGACTTTGGCTGCGAAAGAACCGGAAATCGTCAGTTCGACGATGTACAGCCGGGATGGTGTTGTACGAGATATCGATAACGCCGCGGCTCTGTTAGGAAACAACCCGCTCATAGGGCAGCTCATCATCACTCACCGCTATCCCCTCGCAGCCGCCGTGGAAGCTTTCGAGATGGCGCGAGACCGCAAGTCCGGAGTGATCAAGGTCGTGCTGGAGCCCTGAGCGATGATCGAGTTCTGTTTCGAGACCGTCAACTGGTCGCCATATCTTGGGTTCGAGAATCCGGACCTGAGCGCAATGATCAGGGCTGCAGGCGCTACCGGATATCGCTGGATATCGTTCGACCTGCCCAGTATCGCGCATTACGTCGCCCATTACGGCACGATCGAGACGCTGAGGGAGGAGTTGGACGGCCAAGGCCTCAAGATGCTTGCGGTCCATTCACTCTCGATCAATGACGATGTCTGCGGAGTCGAGGCATTGGCGCGATCTGCGGTCGAGATAGGTCGCAAGCTCGGCGCAGTTTACCTGCATGCTGGTGTGATCGCGCCGATCGACGCCCAAGTAATCGAAGCCACGCGCTGTGCCAACCTGATTTGCCGTGACGCCGACCAGGAACTTGCTTTGGAGTTTCTCCCCTTTCTGCCCTTGGCCACGATCGGTCAGACACATGATCTCCTCAATGCGTCCGGAGTCACGGGTAGAAACTTCGTGATCGACAGTTGGCATTTCTTCAACGGGCCCGACGGACGATCCCCAGAAGGGTGGAAGGCATTGAGCGCTATCCCGCCCGATCGGATTGCCTATGTCCAATTCAACGACCACGGCCCCTTGGATGGGGACGATCTTCTCTCCGAAACGATCCATAAAAGACTGATGCCGGGGGCGGGCATATTCGACTTGAAGCAGTTTGCCGATCGCATAAAGGCTTCGGGCTTCGATGGGATCGTTGGACCGGAATTGCTCTCAAGTGCAACGCGTGACCTGCCAGTTATTGAGGTCGCAAAGCGGTTAATGGAAACAACAGAGCCTTATTGGCTCTAAGATCGACGGGAATGACATGCAGCTTAATTCCATAAATATGAAGATCTCGTTGGCTTTGGCTTTGATCCTGGGGCTAAGCCTTTCACGTGGCGTGCGGGCCGAAACCGATCCGATACCCGCGCCAAACGCCTCCCAGCCGGGCGCGGTGCTGTATACGGAACGATGCGCGCAGTGCCACGATCATCCGTCAGATCGTATCCCGGCCCGGGCATTCCTGACTATCGTGAAAACACCCGAGCAGGTCGTAACGGCATTGACTGCCGGCGTCATGCAGCCTCAGGCCACTGGCTTGGACTCAGAACAGATCAAGTCGCTGGCGACCTTTATTACCGGTAAAGAACTTGGCGCCAGCCACGATCCCGACCCAAATGCCAATCGCTGCAAATCGGCTGCCGGGCCAATTGCATTTGGCCCGCATGATTGGATCGGCTGGGGACGTGACGCAGGAAACAGCCGCTTTCAGAGCACGAGCGATCTTAAGATCAGCGACATTTCTCGCCTCAAAGTTAAATGGGTTTTCGCCTATCCCGGCAATGTTGCCGACGGTCAGCCTAGCGTCGCCGGCGATATGATTTTCATCGCCAATCGGGCCGGTAAAGCCTTCGCTCTAAACGCCAAGACCGGTTGCACATACTGGTCGTTTACCGCAGAGGGCGGCGTGCACGCCGCGATCACAGTCGCCGCCCTGCCATCAGGAAGCAGGGCAAAGGCGGCGGCCTATATCACGAGTGAAAATGGTTACCTTCATGCGTTGAATGCTCAGACCGGTGCGCCGCTATGGACGACCCGCGTAGAAGACCACCCTGCCACCCGGTTAACAGGGTCTGCGACGCTCTATAAGGGCCGACTCTACGTGCCTCTCTCATCACTGGAAGAGGTGTCACTATTCAACTCAAACTATGCCTGTTGCATCTTTCGCGGGGGCATCGCTGCTGTTGACGCGATGACTGGTAAAGTCTTGTGGAAAGTCCACACAATCGAACAGGAACCGAAGCAAATCGGAATCAGCACAAACGGCACCAAACTATTTGGTCCCGCCGGCGCATCGATTTTCTCGGCACCTACAATCGATCCCAAACGCAATGCGGTCTATGTGGGAACTGGTAATTCCTACACGCAGCAATCGATCGACACGGCCAATGCCATTATGGCCTTCGATCTCGATACCGGGGCCAGATTGTGGAAGAGCCAGGTTATGGCCCAAGACAATATTTGCCCAAAGGCACAGAAACCCGAAGACTGCGAGCATACCGGCCCCGACTTCGATTTTGCCGCGCCGCCGATTCTCAGGCACCTCCCTAACGGCAAGGATATTCTGGTCGCGATCACAAAAGCGGATGAAATATACGGTTTCGATCCGGACGATGCAGGGAAGATCGTGTGGCGCGAAAAACTTGGCAAAGGCAGCCGCGCATCGGGTGTATGGGGATTGTCGGTCGACAACTCTCAGGTTTACGCAAGCAGTTCCGATGTACGTCCCGCGCCCGGCGTCACTGTCGGCGGATTGACAGCGCTTGATCCAGCCTCGGGAAATCGCATCTGGCATACACCCGCACCGCCGCCGGTCTGCGCCTGGGGCGATGCCACGACACCCATGGCGATCGCCAACGGAGCAGTCGGCTGTTCTCCAGCACAGCCGGGAGCCTCGGCGGCCATCCCGGGCGTGGTCTTTTCCGGTTCCGTCGATGGACATATGCGCGCTTTTTCAACTAAAGACGGGGCTATTCTCTGGGATTTCGATGCCGGCCAATCCTTCAAGGCGGTGAACGGCGTAACAGCGACTGGCGGCAGTATCAGCAACGGAGCCGAGGCGATTGCTAACGGTGTGCTGTATCTGAATTCAGGATCGGCTGGCGTGCACCAACCGGGGAACGCTCTAATCGCGTTTACGGTCGACGGTAAATAGTAGTGTAGGTCCCGCCCCTAGAAGCAGATCAATGTTCGGAACCATCTTTCTTGGTCGATTCGTAAAAACCGCCCGATGGATCTGTTTTGTCTGTTTTATCGCCTGCCGCACCGGTGGAATTGTCCGGTTGTAGGGATTGCGGTAGCGGATTTGGAACCGGAGCGGTGAAGTTTTCCACGCCCTTATCGACCGAGGTGATACTGCCGGTTGACCCGGCTTGCTCAGTAAACGGATTCGGTACGTTGTTTGTGTCGCTTCCAGCATCGGCAGGTGTCGCAAACGCCAGGGTGCTAAGTGTGAAGACGCCCATAAGTCGCATTATTGCTCCTCCCTATCGGGCAACAATAATCCGAGACGTTATAACAAACGAACAGTTTTATTATAAAAATGCCTTGGAGCTACAGCCCTGAGCCTAGCGGTAGCAAACATAGGCGAATGCAGGCGGTACATTCCGCCATATGATTTTAGTCGTCTTAACAAATGCAAACTGCGCTTTCAGTCGTCTGCGAAGCATACCCGCCGCAGGCATGACAAGACCTTGGAGATAAGCAAAGGTCACGAAGACACCTCCGGGGCGCAACACATCGCTGATCGCCGACATGATCCGAACTTGGAGATCAATTGGCAGTGAGGCCCAGGGCAGTCCACAGATGATGGCATCGACGGAGTCGACGCCCAGCGAGGTCAGTATTTCCTTTATGTCCTGCGCGCCTCGATTGAAAAAATGAAGATGCGGGAAACGCACGGTCAGCGTCTGGCAAAATGTTTGGTTAACTTCCACCCCGACATACCGGGTATGGGGAGACAGTTTCTTGACGATCGCAGTGGTCATCACGCCGGTTCCGGGGCCGAACTCGACAATGACCCGGGCCTTTTCGAAATCGATCGGCGCAATCATAGCCTCCGCCAATTCGCGCGAACTTGGAACGATTGCGCCCACGGATCGAGGCGCATTACGAAATTGGGTGAGGAATTTGAGCAGGTCGCCGTCCAACAGAATATCCTAGCTATTATGGAGCGGGCTCGGGCCCATTCCGTTGCAAATACCGTCACTGCAGGTCTAGGGGCTTCCGAATCCGCGCAGGGAGTGCGACCATAACCTGTCCCCACGTATAGTCAGAATTGATAATGTCCGCTCTCAGCACCGTTCTTTATCCCATCAACCGCGCAGGCTGGCCTTTCATAGCCGGATTCGCGGTCGTAACGGCCCTGTTTTTTACCTTCTCGTCACTCCTGGGGTGGATCGGCCTGATCCTGACCCTTTGGTGCATCTATTTTTTTCGCGATCCGCCTCGCACGATTCCGTTACGAAAAGGCCTGGTGGTCAGTCCTGCCGATGGGCGGGTGACCATGATCGTCCCGGCGGTCCCGCCACCAGAACTCGAGATGGGGCCTGACCAACTGTTGCGCGTCAGCATTTTCCTTAATGTATTCAATGTTCATGTGAACCGAATCCCGATTGATGGCACTGTCGTAAAAGCCGCCTATCACCCGGGCAAGTTTCTAAGCGCATCGATGGACAAGGCCAGCGACGTAAACGAGCGCGCGGCGGTGCGACTTAAGCTTGATGACGGCAAGGAGATCGCCTTTGTACAGATCGCCGGGTTGGTCGCGCGTCGTATCATCACCACACTGGGAGATGGTCAGGAGGTTCGGACCGGTGAGCGGTACGGCTTGATCCGTTTTGGTAGCCGCCTGGACATCTATCTGCCGCGGGATGCTGAGCCATTGGTTGTCGTGGGTCAGACAGCAATCGGGGGGGAGACCGTCATCGCCGATTTCACAAGCAACGAACCGGCACGGACGGGGTTTCGGGACTGATGGGCCCCTCACTCCGCAATCGCAGACGGTTACCGCCGCCAACCGGATCGTTCTTCCGCATGCTGCCCAACGCGCTCACCACGCTGGCGCTGTGTGCGGGGATGAACGCAATCCGGTTTGCGGTGCAGAGTCGGTGGGAAGCTGCGGTAATCGCCGTTGTCGTCGCCGCTATCCTCGATACGTTGGACGGCCGTACAGCTCGCTTGCTGAATGCGCAGAGCAAATTCGGGGCAGAATTGGACAGCCTTGCAGACATAGTATCGTTCGGTGTAACGCCGGCAATTCTGCTCTACCTATGGGCTTTGCATGCAGCCGGAAATATCGGCTGGATGGCGACATTGGCATTCAGTATCTGCGCTGCCTTGCGGCTCGCCCGCTTCAATACGGCGCTCAGCGCTATCGGTCCGCGCCAACCGAAGGCGCCTTACTTCGTCGGTGTCCCCACACCGGCCGGCGCAGGCCTCGCATTTCTGCCGCTGATCGTCGACTTCGAGGCTGGTCACCCTGCCCTCGTCAATCATCCCTATCTCGTCAGCCTGTGGGTGATGGGAATAGCCTTGCTGATGGTCAGTCGCATCCCAACTCTGGCGTTGAGCGGCATTCATGTCGGACAGCGATTTCGACTACCCCTTCTGGCAGTGATCGGAATCGTTGCGGGCGCGACAGTCGACACACCTTGGGCCACGGCTATTTTCGTCGCCGTTGCCTATTTGTTGAGTATTCCCCTGCTGTACTGGCAGCGGCATCGCCTGCGCGTACGGACGGCATCATCTGACCCCACGCATGCCCCCGATTTGACACCCCCGCCCCTCAAACAGTAGAAACAGCGCAAACAAGGTCCCTGCGGGGGTCGGCCGGTCGGCGAGTTTCGCCCACTGGCCTTTTTCGTTTGGCTTATAGCCAGCGTATCGGAGTTTGTAGAACGGCATGTTCGAGGGTTTAACCGGTCGCCTTGGCGATATCTTCACGAAACTGCGCGGCCGTGGCGCGCTGTCGGAAGATGACGTCGTCGCCGCGCTGCGCGAGGTTCGTATCGCGCTGCTGGAGGCCGACGTTGCCTTACCGGTCGTCAAAGATTTTATCGCCAAAGTCCGAGAGCGCGCAGTAGGTCACGATGTCCTGCGCTCCATCACGCCTGGACAGCAAGTCATCAAGATCGTCCATGACTGTCTTGTTGAAATGCTGGGTGAAGCCAATGAAACGCTGAACCTGAATGCGGTTCCTCCCGTACCAATTCTGATGGTCGGGTTGCAGGGATCGGGCAAGACGACGACGACCGGGAAAATCGCCAAGAGATTGCTCGAACGAGAGAACAAACGTGTTCTCATGGCATCGCTGGATGTGCATCGCCCTGCAGCCCAGGAACAGCTTCGCGTTCTCGGCGAACAGGCGAATGTGCCTACATTACCGATCGTTCCCGGAGAAACCCCGGTTCAGATCGCTCAACGCGCAATGCGAGTTGGTCGGGCTGAGGGATACGACGTCGTAATGCTCGATACGGCCGGACGTCTCGCGATCGACGATGTGCTGATGGCTGAAGTTGCCGCCGTGCGGGACGCCACTAATCCGGTGGAAACACTTTTGGTGGCTGACGCGATGACCGGTCAGGATGCCGTCAATGTCGCCAAAGCTTTCGATGAAAAGGTCGGGCTAACTGGAATCGTGCTTACTCGCATCGACGGCGATGCTCGCGGGGGTGCCGCTTTATCGATGCGCGCAGTCACCGGCAAGCCGATCAAATTGCTGGGTGTTGGCGAGCGCCTTGATGCGTTGGAGCCATTTCATCCCGAACGCCTTGCCGGTCGCGTGCTGGGTATGGGCGACGTCGTCAGTTTGGTTGAGCGTGCAGCCGAGAATATCGACCGCGAGGAAGCTGAAAAACTCGCAAAGAAGCTCGAAAAAGGCAGTTTCGATCTTGACGACTTCGCATCCCAGCTGAAGCAAATGGGCAAGATGGGCGGCCTCGGCGGCATAATGGGAATGCTGCCAGGGATGGGCAAGATCAAGGACCAACTTAAAAACGCCAATATCGACGACAAGATGCTTCTGAGGCAGCAAGCGATCATCAGTTCGATGACCAGGCTCGAGCGTAAGAATACGAAGCTTCTCAACGGATCGCGGCGCAGGCGGATCGCCTTGGGTTCGGGGACCGACGTCGCCGATGTAAATCGCCTCCTGAAGCAGTTCCTGCAGATGCAGGACATGATGAAGAAAATGCAGAAAATGGGCAAAAAAGGCTTCATGCGAAGCCTCGCTGGAAAACTGCCGCCGGGCATGATGCCCCCCGGTGGACTGAGATAATCGATTTGTTCAACCTAACGACTACCACCAAGAGGAAATACTAATGGCTTTGAAGATTCGTTTGTCCCGTGGCGGCGCTAAAAAGCGGCCATTTTATTCGATCGTCGTGGCTGATTCGCGCAGCCCCCGCGATGGCCGTTTCATCGAAAAGATCGGAACCTACAACCCGATGCTGCCGAAAGACCATGCAACCCGCATCACGATCGACGAAGAGCGCGCAAAGCATTGGCTATCCGTCGGCGCTCTTCCGACTGACCGTGTTGCTCTTTTCTTCGGCAATGCCGGCTTGGTCGAAAAGCGCCAGTGGAGCGAGACCCCCACGCGCTCAGCTCCGAAGGCCAAGGCCCAGGAACGGCTGAAGGCCAATGCAGCCGCAGCTGCCGCAGCCGCCGAAGCCGCGCCCGCCGAAGGCTGAGCGAGGGCCGATCGAGGCTGACATGCGCATTTGCGTCGGGCAAATATTGGGGGCTCACGGTGTTCGAGGCTTGGTCAAGCTGGCAAGCTTTACCGAAGATCCCGAAGCCATCGCCCGATATGGCAAACTGACCGACGAAAATGGCGTTCGCATATTTGCAGTCGAACTCGTCGGAGCAAACAAGGGGCACTGGATCGCTCGTATTGATGGAATCTCTGACCGGGACACGGTACAGGCCCTAGCGGGAACGAGACTATTCGTTGAACGCGGGAAATTACCTGAGCCGGATGACGATGAGTTCTACCACGCAGACTTAATCGGTCTGCGGGCCGAACTGCCCGATGGCACTACCGTTGGCACGGTGTCCGCCATGCATAATTTCGGGGCGGGCGACATTGTAGAACTTAGCCTACCATCGGGCAAACGGCCGCTTTTGCCGTTTGACCGAGATAGCGTACCCGCAATCGACATTCGGGGAGGACGTCTGGTCATCGATCCGGCGCCGGGTTTGCTCGATGAACTCGGGGACGCAAAGACGAAAGCCGGGACGCAAAGCCATGGCTGACCAACCAGCTGGCAGCGCGGTCTGGAATGCGACGGTGTTAACGCTTTTCCCGGGAATGTTTCCTGGGTCTCTTGGCCAAAGTCTGGCTGGAAAGGCGCTGGAATCCGGCAAATGGAGGCTGGAGACGCTGGACATTCGGGAGTTCGCGCGCGATAAGCATCGCTCCGTGGACGATACCCCGTTCGGCGGAGGGGCAGGCATGGTGATGCGACCCGATGTGCTCGATCGCGCGATACGCGCGGCGCATCGGCCAGAGCGTCGTCTGATCTATCTCTCGCCGCGCGGTCGTTTGTTGACGCAGGATTGGGTTGCCGAGCTTTCCAATGCGGCAGGCCTAACTCTAGTCTGCGGCCGATTCGAAGGAGTCGATGAGCGTGTCCTTGCCGCCAATGCGGCTGAGGAAATGAGCGTCGGCGATTATGTGCTTTCCGGCGGGGAGCCGGCAGCGCTGGTTTTGATCGACGCCTGCGTTCGGCTGCTGCCGGGTGTTATGGGTAACGATCAGACTGCGACCGAAGAGAGTTTTACGGACGGGCTGCTCGAGTACCCGCACTACACCCGACCCGCGCTGTGGCGAGACGCAGAGGAGCGCGAATGGGCAGTGCCGGAGGTGCTGGTTTCCGGGCACCACGAAAGGGTGAAGGCGTGGCGCCGAGCCGAAGCCGAAAGGCTGACGCGGGAGCGGCGTCCGGATTTATGGTCCCGCTATCGGGGATCTTGAGGTTTTGAATTGGTTGTGGATCGGGGCCGCCCCGTTTCCATGTTTTTGAGGGAGTAGACGATGAACGTTTTGGAAGCGGTTGAAGCGGGCGAGATCGCCCGGCTGACCGAAGGCCGCATTATTCCGGCATTTTCAGCCGGCGACACCGTGCGGGTGAATGTGAAGGTTGTCGAAGGCACGCGCGAGCGCGTTCAGGCCTTTGAGGGCGTCTGTATTGCACGGCGTAATGCAGGAGTGAACTCATCTTTCACTGTCCGCAAAATCAGCTATGGAGAAGGCGTCGAGCGCGTGTTTCCGCTCTACAGCCCGCGTCTGGACTCGGTCGAACTGGTTCGCCGCGGTGATGTCCGCCGGGCAAAGCTCTATTATCTGCGTGGTCGCCGCGGCAAGTCTGCGCGTATCGCAGAGCGGACGACAGGTCATGGTTTGAAAGACAAGACTGAGGAGTAATTCTGCCATGTCGGCGCCGCGCACCCTCTTCGATAAGATACTCGACAGCCATACTGTAAGCCGCGACGCGGACGGTACGACGCTGCTCTATATCGACCGTCATCTCATTCACGAGGTGACGAGCCCCCAGGCTTTCGAAGGACTGCGTGTTTCCGGGCGGAAAGTTCACCGCCCGGAAGGAACACTGGCGGTTCCGGACCATAACGTGCCGACCACTCCGGGGCGCGTTTTCGGACCGGGTGAGGAAGAGGGTAAAATCCAGCTGAAAACGCTGGAACAAAATGTCGCCGAATTCGGCGTGCCCTATATTCCGATGGACGACATACGCCAGGGAATCGTTCATATCGTCGGCCCTGAACAGGGGATGACCCAACCCGGTATGACGATTGTTTGCGGCGACAGCCATACCGCCACACACGGGGCGTTCGGCGCGCTGGCGTNNCCGAAGTCGAACATGTATTGGCGACGCAGACTCTGCTGTTTAAGCCTGCCAAATCAATGCGCGTAACCATAAATGGAACACCTGCGCCGGGGATCACCGGTAAGGACCTGGTTTTGGCCGTCATCGGCAAAATCGGAACGGCTGGCGGAACCGGCTGTGTCATCGAATATGCAGGAGAGGCAATCCGCGCTTTGTCGATGGAAGGCCGCATGACCGTCTGCAATATGACGATCGAAGGCGGCGCACGTGCAGGGTTGATCGCGCCGGATGAAACGACCTTCGAGTATTTGCAGGGGCGCCCGATGGCGCCCAAAGGCGCCGCTTGGGAGCAAGCCGTATCATTTTGGAAGACACTGCCTAGCGATAAGGGTGCCACCTACGACCACGAGGTCGTTCTTGATGCATCCGAAATCGCCCCCCAGGTCACTTGGGGAACAAGCCCGCAGGACGTCTTGCCCATCTCGGCCAACGTTCCAGATCCTGCCGACTACGCCGACCCCGGCAGGCGAGCAGCCGTCGAACGGTCGCTAGCCTATATGGGACTTAAAGCGGGGCAGAAACTTAACGACATAGCGATCGATACGGTCTTTATCGGTTCCTGCACTAATGGACGAATTGAAGATCTTCGGATCGCCGCCGAAGTGGCGCGCGGCCGAAAAGTCGCCAAGGGTGTCCGCGCTCTGGTCGTTCCAGGCTCCGGATTGGTCAAGCACCAAGCCGAAGAAGAAGGCTTGGACCAAATTTTCGCGGACGCCGGCTTCGAATGGCGCGAACCAGGATGCTCGATGTGTCTTGCGATGAACGCGGATCGCTTGGAGCCCGGGCAACGCTGCGCCTCGACGTCAAACCGCAATTTCGAGGGACGTCAGGGACGCGGAGGTCGCACTCATCTGGTCAGCCCGGCAATGGCTGCCACAGCTGCAATAACGGGCAAGCTGACCGATATCCGTTCATTTTCTTGAGCTGCACACGGCGAAACCAATTTAACGCGGGAGGACGTGATGGACGAGTATCTGAGCTTCAAGAAGTTGATCACCCCCCTGCTCATCCAGATCTTGTTCTGGGGCGCAGTCATCGGGAATACGATTGAGTCCCTTTTTTATTCCCATGGGTTTTTTGAAGCCGTCTTCTATCTAATTATCGGACCGGTGCTGATCCGCATCATCTGCGAAGGTTTAATCGTGATTTTCGAGATCAATAACACCTTGACCGAAATCCGCGACCATCAGCGTTCGTCGACGGCCCCGACTGTTGTACTCTCCTCGTCCACTCCGCCGGTTGTTTGAAGCAGATGCAAAAATTTACCAAACTAACAGGCGTCGCAGCGCCGCTGCCGATGATCAATATCGACACAGATATGATCATCCCCAAACAATTCCTGAAGACCATCACTCGCAGCGGTCTCGGAAAATCTCTGTTCTTTGAGATGCGCTATGCCGATGACGGGGCCGAGTTGCCTGAGTTCGTATTGAATCAGCGTGAATATCGGCAAGCCGAGATATTGGTTGCAGGAGATAACTTCGGTTGTGGATCGAGCCGCGAGCATGCTCCCTGGGCACTGCAGGATTTCGGCATCAGAGCCGTGATTGCCCCAAGTTTTGCCGATATATTCTTTGGCAATTGTTACAAAAACGGAATGTTGCCGATTGTGCTTCCCCAGGAGCAGATCGACATTCTGATGTCCGACGCCGCGGGTGACAACACACGCGTGCTGACGATCGACTTGCCTGCCCAAAAGGTCATCCGCGCCAACGGCGAAAGCTTTTCGTTCGAGATCAATCCCTCGAGCAAGCTTCAGTTGGTCGAGGGATTGGACGAAATTGGGCAGACTCTACAGCGCAAAGCCGAGATTGCCACATTCGAACAACGTCAATCTCTCTCTCAGCCCTGGCTGTGGTCATAATCAGCCTCTTTTTGCTACTTCGATAAATCGAGAATTTGAATGTCGTACAAAATCCTGCTGCTACCCGGTGACGGCATCGGCCCCGAAGTCATCGGTGAAGCTCGTCGTCTGCTGAGCTGGCTGCAGGATCGCCGCGGCATTGCCTTCGAGACGGAAGAGGCACTGGTTGGCGGTTGTGCATATGAGCAGGAAGGAGTTCCCCTCTCGGACGCCACGATTGCACGGGCTAAAGCTGCGGACGCTGTGATCCTCGCTGCCGTGGGTGGACCGAAATGGGACGCCCTGCCCTTTCATCTGCGCCCCGAAGCCGGCTTGCTCGGCATTCGCAAAGAACTCGAACTTTTCGCGAATTTGCGGCCTGCGATCGTGTTTGACGCACTCATCGATTCATCCAGTCTGAAGCCCGATGTGGTGCGTGGTCTGGACATTATGATTGTCCGCGAATTGACCGGCGGCGTCTATTTTGGCGAGCCAAGGGGTATCAGCGACCTGCCCAATGGCGAGAGAATTGGTATCAATACTCAAGTCTACACCACCAGCGAAATCCACAGAATCGCTCGCGTTGCCTTCGATCTGGCCCGCGTGCGTCAGAACCGGGTCTGTTCCGTCGAAAAGGCGAATGTGATGGAATCGGGCCGCCTGTGGCGCGAAGAAGTCGCTGTCGTGCATGCAAAGGAATATGGCGACGTAAATCTCTCCAACATGTTGGCTGATAACTGCGCGATGCAATTGCTGCGCAATCCGAGACAGTTCGATGTGATCGTGACCGACAATCTGTTCGGCGATATGCTGTCGGATGAAGCTTCGATGCTGACCGGCTCCCTCGGAATGTTGCCGTCCGCCTCACTCGGTGCAACCGATGCGCATGGTAAGCGCGCCGCGATGTATGAGCCGATCCATGGTTCCGCACCGGACATTGCCGGCAAAGGGATCGCCAACCCGCTCGCGACGATCCTCAGCGTGGCTATGATGCTGCGCTATTCATTCGGGCATGCAGAAGAGGCCGATTTAGTCGACAAGGCTGTACAGAACGTACTGAACGCCGGCATTCGAACTGGCGATATTGCCGCTGCTGGGCAGCAGACGGTCGGTACAGTCGGTATGGGACAGGCCGTGATCGCAGAGCTGGATAGACTATCCAGCTAAAGGCTTTGTGGTAGGTCCGCGGCCGATGGTATTTTTGGGTGGTTTTCGCGCGGTGCCGTAAATACCAGCTGCGACAGCTCCCAAAAGAGAAACGTCATCATTGGGCTAGCAACACCGATTCACCATGCGAACCGGCGCAGAACATGATCGGGTTTAGCAACGGCATTGCCGATCAAAGCCGCTAAGGCAGCGGCATTTGGCTTTCCCCGCCAATTGATTTTCAACTCCAGCCGATGCACCCCCCCTATCAATAGTGCGCTCTGCAACCCCATCGCGGCCGCACCAGCGATATCGGTGTGCAAAGCATCACCGATCGCAATCGTTGTCTCAAAGTCGATCGAAGCTCCCCCAATTGCCGTCAGTTCAGCGAAAAGCTGCTTATAGATCGCGGCGTAAGGCTTCCCGTGCCAGAAGACATCGCCCCCGTTCTTTTCGTAATATTCCGCAAATGCTCCGGCGCAAATCGCAAGCATGTCACCGACGGGAACTATGATATCTGGGTTCGCGCAGACCATTGGGAGACCGTGGAAAAGGCCGTAATCAAGTTCCCTTTGATAGTCTTCGACTCGCTCCTCATTCATTTTCGCCCCGGTCGCGACGCAGAATCCGCAGCCCTGCGGAGTTTCTCGCACGTCGATGTCCAAACCTTCGAACACACTGCGCTCCCGGTACGGTCCCAGGTGCCAGCATGCTCCATTGAGCTTGCGATGCCACTCGTCTGGGCGATCTCTTAGCGCCTGATGAACGGACTCACCTGAAGTGAGTATGATGTCGTAGAGGTCTTCATTTATCCCCAACCCCTTGAGCATCTCGGCCACTATGCCGGCGCGGCGCGGCGCATTCGACAGCAGCGCAATTATCTTGCCCGAGGCCTTAAGTCTGGTCAAAGCATCGATTGCTCCAGGATAGGCTATAATCCCATTGTGAAGTGTGCCCCAAAGGTCAATTACATAGGTGTCGTACCTATCTACTAGAGAGCGGATGCCGTTTAGTAGTTTAATCGTCACGCGGCATCGATGCCGATCGCATCCTCTACATGTGAGAAACCGTCGGCGCGCAGTCTGTTCGCCAGTCCGGATTTGATTCGTGCGATCAGGCCGGGTCCTTGGAATATCAGAGCGGTATAAAGCTGAATCAGCGAAGCGCCGGCGCGAATCTTGCGATATGCATCGTCGGAATTGGCGATGCCGCCGACGCCGATCAACGGAACAGTGCCGCGGGTCAGTCGATAAACGCGTTGCAACATCAAAGTAGATGGGGCGAAAAGCGGTGGACCGCTTAAACCGCCGGCCTCTTTCGCCAAATGGGGCGGCAAATTAGTTGGACGCTCGATCGTCGTGTTCGAAATGATTATTCCCGCAATCTCGGTTTCGGTGACCGCTTGCACGATATCTTCCAGATCTACTTCAGTAAGATCGGGGGCAATTTTGACCAACACGGGGACAGGGACGCGCCGGGCCTTCTGAACAGCAGACAGCAATTCAGTTAGTGCTCTGCGACTTTGCAAGGCCCGAAGCCCCGGTGTGTTGGGCGATGAGACATTAACGGTAAGATAGTCCACCAGCGGACTGAGCCGCGCTGCGCCAATGACGTAATCCGCTACCGCGTCAGTGGAGTCCTTGTTACGGCCGATGTTGCCACCGACGACCCCGAGTGGCGACTTTCTACCGGCCCGTAGCGCTTCGACACGCAATGCAGCTGCCTCAAGCCCTTGGTTATTAAAGCCAAGGCGGTTGATGACGGCGCGGTGAGTCGGGATGCGAAATATTCGCGGCTTAGGATTGCCGGGCTGCGGACGCGGCGTAACAGTACCAAACTCGGCGAATCCGAAGCCCAGTTTCAGTGCCGCTTCAGACACTTCGGCATTCTTATCGAAACCAGCAGCAAGACCCACCGGGTTCGAAAATGCGAGACCAAAACGACTGATGTTTAGAATTGCGTCATCGGGTTGGATATTGTTCCCGGCCAAACCCAGTCTCAGTCCCTGAATCGTTATCGCGTGCGCTATTTCGGGTGGAAACAACCGCAGGATCGGGCCGGTCAGGGAGAAAGGATCGATGCTCAAGATGGATGGACGCTTAGCGGAAACCGCATCATCGGGCTAGTGCTGCCAATAAGTCAGTTTCTATATCGCGCTACTCTATCCCTGGGCCTTTCAATGCCAGGTATTGCAATCTTTTAACCTCCCAGCGGCCACGTGTGACGGAGTCTAAAATCACGCCGGATGTGAGACTCAAGAATGCGGCCAGCATTATACCTGTCGCTGCGATCGCGGTCGGAAACCTTGGAACTAGCCCGGTATGCGCGAACTCGACCACGACCGGGTAAGCAACAATCAACGAAGCCGCTGCCAGAAATGCAGCGATGCCACCAAAAAATGCCATTGGCAGCTCTTGCTTAATCAGCCCGATGATAGTGCTGAGAATAAGGACTCCGTCATGATAGGTGCGCAATTTGCTGGCCGATCCTGGCGGCCGCTCTTTGTAGGCTGTCGGCATTTCCGATATGGGCATGCGTAGCTGGAGGGCATGCACGGTCATCTCGGTTTCGATGCCAAATCCTTCAGCGATCGTCGGGAAGGATTTCACAAAGCGCCGTGACATAATGCGATATCCTGACAGCATGTCGCTGATTGGATCGCCAAAAATTTTCCGAACGATTCCGGTTAGCACGACATTGCCAAGCCTATGTCCCGGACGATAGGCCGCTTCGATATTCGACAGCCGCTGACCGTTAATCATGTCTAGCTGTTCCGACCACAGTCGGTCGACCATCCCTCGGCTGGCAGCAGCCTCATAGGTATCGTCGCCATCGACAAGAACGTAAACGTCCGCTTCGATGTCCGCATACATACGCCGCACTACATTGCCTTTACCGCGCATCCTTTCTGTCCTAACGACTGCCCCCGCGGAGCGGGCGACCTCGATCGTGTCGTCTGTCGAATTGTTGTCGTAGACATAAACTGTGGCTTCGGGGAGAGCTGCCCTGAAGTCGGTCACGACCTGTCGAATAGCGGCGGCTTCATTAAAACATGGCACGAGAACTGCGATGCGCGGCGAGGTCATGGCGCGATCCTTATCAAAGGGCAGAGCAGAAGCGGATAGCCCTGATCGAGCAGAGATTCGATGTTGCTCTCCACCTTTTGGCAGTTGGCATCGTCGAGCCTCAGTCCGTAATCCGCAAATGCCCGAATTGAGGAGTCGCGCTCTCTGCCCCAATAAAGCGCGAGAATCGGCCCCTGATGCTCGGCGGTGCGCTTATGCATTTCTGCGCCCAGCAATGAACTCGTGTCCTTGGAGCCGATCATCCAACCTTGGATCCGCATAAATGAAATTTCTTTGGGAAATGATGGAATCAGATAGGCAAACGGTGCTGTTTCAGCCATCAGGACAATCGTGTGAGCGGGGTCGGCGATCTGTGGCACTGTGACTCCCACATAGGGCCCGTTCCAGCTGAAACGGGGTTCTTCTCCCTTCCAGGCCATGATTTGAGCGCCGCCCAGCAGAACGATCATGACAATTAAGCGCGAGCCGACCCGCAGAGGCAGCACAGCAACCGCGGCTATGATCACCAGCCCCGACATCATCTCGAGTGGAACCAAGTAACGGTAGATTCCAAAGAGGAAGAGCCAGACTATGTACGTGCCGGCAGCCATTACCATTAACAGCCTGGCAATCCTCGGATTCACCAACTGGCGTCCGTGTGGCTGGCGAAACAATGAGGAAACGGCGGCGATCGGAACCGCGATGTAAGCAAGAAGGATGTGAATGTCGCGGAACGTCCATTCGGCTGTTTTTAGAGAATCGTGCGTAAAGACGAAGGGAAATATCAGCCGCGCTAACCAGCCCTTCGGCAAAAAGGTCTCGTCACGGTAGCTCCCGGGCGGCACGAGTGGTGAATGAAACTGGTCGTTGAAATAGGGAAAGACGGGGTTGCCGCTATAGTGCCACATGGTCCAGAACCAGTATCCACCGAAAACGGTAATACCTAAAAGAACGCCCAGGCCGAATACGCTACTGCGAACGATACGCTTAAGTATCGCTCCTGGCATGGACAAAACTGCCAACGAGAACCCCACAGCATACGGTAGGGCAGTCAATTTCAAGCCAGGTGATGCGCCAACCAAAAAGCCGGCGAACGCAATAACAAGAAGGTCGTGACCCTTGGCGCGAACGACACGATCAAAACCGGCAACCAATACGAACAGACCGGCAATCGCCCCTAGACCAGCAGCAATATCGTCCGAAGTCTTGCCGATCTCGCCTGCTGCTCCGCCGCCTGCCAAAGCGCCCAGAGCGATCAAAACGGAAACTGCAAGCCTGGTTCGCCGATCGTCAAAATGCAGGAGGCGATAAGCTGTACCGCCGATCAATGCGGCTGCGACACCTGCTTCGATTCCGAGCCAAGCACCGCCCGCCCATGCTGGAAAATGAGTGGCGATCCAAAAAAGGGGAACGTCGAGGAATGGGTTGTAATATGTCGCATGATGCGCGACCGCGATATCAAACCCTAGCCGGCCCGATAGCAATGCGTAGGGATCGTACCAGTGATAGTTCTGAAAATCCCACCCGGCCTCCTTACCGTTAAGGACAGCAATAAGGCCAAACAGGGGCAAGGCCAGCAATGCCAATGCATATCCGGCCATTGTGATGTTCGACCTTTCGGCCGGAACATCGCGAGTCGCGTTTAAATCTCGTGCCACAAAATCCTATTACCGGTTGATCGTGGCTGCGCCAAGGCAAAGGGACGTTTTCGGTATGGCAGATGCCTGAAGCAACTTATCGGATGGACTTCGGCGAGCGGAACACAAAATACTTCGACCCTGTAAAGTTGAAGATCAACCCCACGAAGGTCCCTGCGACAATCCCCAGGATCGGGTAGCTGTGGAACAATGGAATGCTCTCGACAAGCAATGCATGAGTTCCGATATTGAGCAGGTTTCCGACGATATTAGCAGCGGCGAACCTCAAATATTGCCCTAGAATGGATCCGCCGCGTTGGTCACGAAAGGTCAAATAGCGGTTCAAAAGCCACGTCGTAGTCATGCCGAAAACAAGGGACGAGATCACTCGTCCGGTGACCAGATCGAGGCCGATGTATTTTGTCAGGACTAAAAACGTACCAGCGTCGACGAGGAAACCCATACCGCCAACAAAGCTGAATTTCAGGAACTGCTGCTTCCCCTTGGATAAATCGCTGTATAATCGCTTAAGGCACATCGAGAAATTTGCCGACAAGGGCATCATCGATCAAAGCCTTGGTCTCGACGATCCCATATAGTTGCGTGAAAGAACCCATTCGTGGCCCTTCATTCTGGCCGAAGAGCACGGCGTAAATCGCTTTGAACCAGTCCTTGAGTTCCGGGAAAGGATGACGCTTCCCGATTTCATAGATTTCGGTCTGAATGAACTCTGCCGTGCTTCCCGCCGGCATGGTGGCAAGGCTGACCGACAGTTCGAGCAATGCCGCGCGCTCGGTCTCATCGGCGGCGCGAAATCGTTTCGCAGGCTTCACGAAATCCCGGTAATAGTTAATCGCATATTCGACTAACCGACCCAGGAATGGTGAGCCTGCCGGCGTCGCGCCCGGCACGTAACGGCTGATAAAGCCCCAAAGAACTGCAGGGTCTTCAGCATTCGCGACGCCGGCCAGATTGAGCAAGACGTTAAAAGATAAAGGACAATCGAAGTCTGGAGGATTACCGCTATGGATGTGCCAAAGCGGGTTCTCGAGCTGAGCAGCAGGGGTTTCTGCCGGATATCGCTGAGCAAACGCGATATATTCATCGACAGCGCGCGGTATGACATCAAAATAAAGTCGCTTGGCCCGCCTCGGCTGCTGGAACATATAAAGTGACAGGCTCTCAGGGGGAGCGTAGCGAAGCCATTCCTCCACCGCCAAACCATTCCCTTTGGACTTGGAAATCTTCTGTCCCTTATCGTCAAGGAATAGCTCGTAGCTGAAGCCCTCTGGGGGATTGCCGCCCAACACACGGCTGATCTTTTGCGCCAGTTGCACCGATGGAATCAGATCCTTTCCGGACATTTCGTAGTCGACGCCCAAGGCGACCCATCGCATCGCCCAGTCCGGCTTCCACTGCAATTTGCAATGACCTCCGGTAACGGGAACCTCGCACAGCCGTCCATCATCGTCAGTGAAAGCAATAGTTCCCGCGTCGGCATCGCGCGCTACAAGCGGAACCTGTAACACGCGCCCACTCGAGGGTGAGATCGGTAGAAACGGGCTATAGGTACCCTGCCTTTCAGCACCTAGCGTCGGCAGCATCAGAGCCATAATTTCGTCATAGTGACGCAAGACACTAAGCAGAGTGTGGTCGAACCTGCCCGACTTGTACCACTCCGTCGCGGATTGGAATTCGTACTGAAACCCGAATCTGTCCAAGAATCCGCGCAAACGGGCATTGTTGTGATGCCCAAAGCTATCGTGCGTCCCAAAAGGATCCGGGATGACGGTTAAAGGCTTACCAAGATGAGCTGAGACAATATCTTTATTGGGGATGTTGTCAGGCACTTTCCGCAGACCGTCCATGTCGTCGGAAAAGCAGAAAAGTCGGGTCGGTATATCCGACATCATTGTGAACGCATGCCGAACCATCGACGTGCGCACGACTTCGCCGAATGTCCCGATATGAGGAAGACCCGATGGCCCGTAACCGGTTTCGAACAGCACGTAGCCCTTATCCGGCGGTGCTTTCGCAAAACGCTCAACCAACTTGCGAGCTTCCTCAAAGGGCCAAGCGCGGGCATTTGATAAAGCTTGCTGAATTTCGGGCGTTACGGACGACATCTGGATAACTCTTTCGATGGACCGGCGGAGCCTATTCATCGGGGCGTGGCAGGTCAACGGAGCCCTGTCTGCCGGTAACCAATATCACCTCACAAAGGCCGAGACAGGCTGACTTACGATCGCAGGCGGCCTAGCCTAAGCGAATCATGATCCAACATGCGGGAATGCCCGCCCCCGCTCGGATAGTTCTGCCCAATGTCGGCGCGCTGGCGCTCACGGCAAGACACGCCGCTTGGCTAAGCCCGGATGGCGAGATTGAGGAACTGACGCCGTCGGCAGTCGCTACACGCATCAGCAATGGCGCTATCCTCTGCCACCGCCAGTCGGTGGCTCGGCGACTTCAAGTCGATCACCTCGATGGGTTCGATCTGTTGGACCTCTTCGCATTCGTACACCCGGCACGATTCTGCCTGCCGACCGTTCGCGGGCTTTCTGCATGGCTGCATATGCCCGAGCCAAAGGGTTTGTCCGCCGAATGCGTTGCTATTGTCGATATAGCGAGGCGCCTCTTGAGCGATCTCGCCGATGGCAGAGCAGATTCGCAATCCGACATCGTGGGTCTAGCCGGCTTCATGCAGCGCGGCGGCTGGAACTGGGGTCCATCTGTAATGGCAGCGCTGGGCGTGGAGACGTCAGGCGTTGCCAACAATCGCGCTTTGGACGTATGGCGAAATCTCCCCGAATGGGAAGATGGGCCTCCGGAGGGACCACCCGGCCAAAACTCGGTGACTCCCAATGAAGCCCGCAAAAGATTGGCAGATATGATCGCCGTCGAACGCGGTTATGCAGCTGAAGCCAGACCCCAGCAGGCGGATTTCGCGAGCGCTGTCACGCCAGCTTTCACGCCGCGCGAAAGTCCTGACGGGCCAAATGCGGTTATTGCTGAGGCGGGAACCGGTGTCGGCAAGACTCTGGGGTATCTTGCAGCAGCAACCTTATGGGCCGAGCGCAATCGCGCCCCCGTGTGGGTCTCAACTTACACCCGAAATTTGCAACATCAGATCGACGACGAGTTGGGGCGACTTTTCCTCGACCCAGACGAAAAAGCGGAACACGTCGTTATCCGGAAGGGACGTGAGAATTATCTTTGCTTACTCAACTATGCCGAAGCAGTTCGTGGGACGACCCTGCAAACAGGAAGTGCGATCGGTTTGGGATTAATGGCGCGCTGGGCTGCAGCCACACGTGACGGTGATCTTACAGGGGGCGATTTCCCGGGCTGGCTGGCGGAGTTGCACGGACGCGCCCGAACTTTTGGTCTGGCAGACCGTCGCGGAGAATGCGTTTACAGCGCCTGCGACCATTACCGACGGTGCTTCATTGAGCGCAATGTCAGACGAGGGCGGCATGCCGATATTGTCATCGCCAATCACGCATTGGTCATGATTCAGGCAGCCCTGGGTGGAGTGGAAGACTCACAGCTTCCTACCCGATATGTCTTTGATGAAGGTCATCATATCTTTGATGCCGCCGACAGCGCTTTCTCTGCCCACCTGACTGCTCAAGAAACTGCCGAATTGCGGCGGTGGCTTATCGGCAGCGAGACGAACTCGCGCAGCCGCGCTCGCGGCTTGAAACGCAGGATCGAAGATCTCGTCGCAGGTGACGACACGATGCTGGGCTTGCTCGAACAAATCACCGAAGCTGCGCGCAGTCTTCCAGGTGACGGTTGGACTCAACGTCTGGCCGGCAATCAAGCTCGTGGTCCCACCGAAAGCTTCCTATTTGCGCTACGGCACCTTGTCTATGCACGCGCTGAAACGAGTCAAAGCAATTACAGCCTGGAATCTGAACCTCGCCCTATTCCAGCGGATCTTCTTGAAGTGGCTGACGCTTTGGATAAAGCCTTGGCAGCTTTGGAAAGGCCGATGGCTGGGTTGGCTCGGAAACTGTCTGAAAAGCTCGATAACGAAGCAGAAAAGCTTCCGAGCGAAGAACGGCGACGACTTGATGCAATGGCGCGAACGCTGACACGTCGAGGTGCCCTGACCTTGGCGGCATGGCGCGCGATGCTCAAATGCCTTCACGCCGGCGCTTCGCCGGACTTTATTGATTGGTTCGGAATCGAACGCACCGAGGGCCGCGATGTCGATTTCGGCTATTATCGTCACCATGTCGATCCGACTGTCCCGTTTGCGGGTACCATCGGGGTGCAAGCGCACGGCTTGGTGATCACTTCGGCAACGCTGACCGATGGGACAGGCGATACCACCGAAAATTGGGAGGCTGCGGGCGAAATCACCGGGGCGCGCCATTTAACCCAGCCACCCTTACGTGCACAGGTTCTTTCGCCCTTCGATTACGCCGGACATACGCGCGTCTTTATTGTCAACGACGTGCGCAAGGACGATCTGGACCAGGTTGCAGCTGCCTACCGCTCGTTGTTTCTTGCGGCTGGCGGTGGGTCGTTGGGTCTCTTTACAGCCGTTCAGCGGCTAAAGGCTGTCCACGACAGGATCGTCGATCCCCTCGAGACTGCCGGATTGTCACTTTATGCCCAGCATGTTGATGGATTGGATGTTTCGACTCTAATTGAAATATTTCGAGCCGAGGAAGATGCCTGTTTGCTGGGGACGGACGCGATACGCGATGGTGTCGATGTTCCCGGCCGAGCTCTGCGATTAATTGTATTCGATCGCGTTCCTTGGCCACGGCCCGATATTCTTCACAGGGCACGCCGGCTGGCCTTCGGTGGTAAGAAATGGGACGAAAGACTCACTCGGCGGAGACTGAGGCAGGCTTATGGACGTCTTATCCGGCGCGCCGACGATACCGGGGTATTTGTCCTGCTTGATCCAATGATGCCCACCAGATTGATGGGAGCATTTCCGGCGGGTGTCGAAATAAAAAAGGTTGGGCTGGCAGAGGCTGTTGACGAGACACATCGGTTTCTGCACCCCGACCATCTGCAATAATCAAGTTATATAATAACATATTATTTTACAGGAAGTGGCGGTGATGGAATATCTCGTCTATTGTCTACTGCATGGATAACTACTCCTCCCCGCCAGAAGCAGCATGGTTCGGCGACCGACCGGTTGATCCTGCAGCCAAAACTGGCTTGGTGCGCGAGGTGTTCGACCGCGTAGCATCCCGCTATGATCTTATGAACGATCTCATGTCCGGAGGCGTACACCGGATATGGAAGTCGCGATTTATTCGGGAATTGGCCCCGCGTTCGCACGAAATATTGCTCGACGTCGCAGCCGGTACGGGTGATATCGCATCAGGGTGGCGTCGTGCTGGTGGCGGTCCCGTGATATTATGCGACATTAACGAAGCCATGTTGGACCAGGGGCGAGATCGGGCGATCGATAGCGGGTCGCTTTCTGGGTTCTCATGGGCAGTTGGCAATGCTGAGCGACTTCCGTTCCCTGACCGGAGCTTCGATGCCTATACAATCGCATTTGGCTTAAGAAACGTGACCGATATCGATGCGGCTCTATGCGAAGCCCGGAGAGTATTGAAGCCAGGCGGCCGCTTTTTCTGTTTAGAGTTTAGCCACGTAGTTGTTGAACCACTGCAGAAACTTTACGATGCCTACTCAAGTGCCGTAATTCCCCGTTTGGGTGCACTGGTGGCACGAGATCGCGATTCTTATGCATATCTTGTCGAAAGTATCCGCCGGTTCCCCAATCAGAACGCCCTGGTAGGACGAATGAAGGAGGCTGGATTTGAATTTTGCGCGTACCACAATCTTTCAGCTGGGATTGCAGCAATCCATCACGCCCACCGAATTTAGCCAGGGCGGTGATCTTCGTTCAGTTCTCCCGCGTAGTTCTCTTTTACACAGCATCTAATTGCTGTTCCCATGGGATGAAACAGATTGGTTGATCCGTCACCCCTGCCCGATTTGGCATCAAAGCGAGTTCTGTTGGTTATATCCGGCGGAATAGCAGCGTACAAATCGTTGGAGTTGATACGATTGATTCGCAAATCCGGTGCGAGTGTCCGTGTAGTATTAACCAAAGCCGGGTCAGAGTTTGTTACCGCTTTGTCTGTTGGAGCACTGACCGAAGACAGGGTGTATACTGACCTTTGGTCCCTGACTGACGAATCCGAAATGGGACATATACGATTGTCTCGCGAGGCCGACCTTATCGTCATCGCACCGGCAAGCGCCGACCTCATTGCAAAAATGACCGTCGGATTGGCCGACGACCTAGCATCTGCGATGCTTCTCGCGGCAGACAAGGCAATATTGATCGCCCCCGCGATGAATGTCCGGATGTGGGAACATCCAGCAACCAAAGCAAATCTCGTTACACTCGCGAAGCGCGGAGTTCGCCGCGTCGGCCCAGCACCCGGAGCAATGGCCTGCGGCGAGTTCGGCATGGGTCGAATGGCGGAGCCAGCGCAAATTTTACTCGCAATCTCTGACCACTTTGCACTCGTGAAATCCGCTCCGCTTGCGGGTCAACGCGTTTTGATAACCAGCGGGCCGACCCAAGAGGCAATCGACCCCGTGCGCTTCATAAGCAATCGCTCATCGGGCAAACAGGGGCATGCGATTGCAGCCGCGTTTGCTCGCTTGGGAGCGGAATCGATCTTGGTGTCGGGGCCAACCAACGAGCCAACCCCAAACGGGGTCAAACTCATCCGTGTTGAGACTGCGGAAGAAATGCTTGCTGCTTGCAAATCTGCGCTTCCGGTTGACGCCGCAGTCTGCGCAGCAGCCGTGACGGATTGGCGACCGGCCGACGCGGCAGAGCATAAAATCAAAAAGAAGATTGGCGCACCGGTTCCTACCCTTAGGCTCGCCGAAACACCGGATATTCTGGCCCAACTTTCCAAAGCCGGTCCATTTCGTCCCCGCCTGGTGGTCGGTTTTGCGCTTGAAACTGAAAACCTGATTGAGAACGCCCGGGCGAAACTTGCGGCAAAAGCCTGCGACTGGATCGTCGCCAATGAAGCAACGCAGGATTCTACTGTATTTGGCAGTAGCACAAATAGCGTGGCCCTCGTTACGGCAAATGCTACCGAATTTTGGCCTAGGGCGTCTAAGCAAGAAGTAGGTGAGCGGCTTGCAGGAGCGGTTGCAGACTATCTTTTGACAGTCATCGGCATTCCGCAAAAGACCGGGACGATTTGATAAACATGACTATGGTACCAATCGTTCGCTTGCCCCATGGCGCGGAGCTAGACCTGCCAAGTTACGCCACCGAACACGCGGCCGGCTTGGATCTTATGGCTGCAATTGCAGAGCCTATTACTATCCCTGCAGGCCAGCGCGCGATGATTGCGACAGGTATAGCCATTGCGTTACCAATTGGCTTTGAGGCCCAAGTTAGACCCAGATCAGGTCTGGCTGCCCGCTATGGCATCACCATATTGAATAGCCCGGGCACGATCGACGCGGATTATCGTGGCGAGATCAAAGCCATCCTTATCAATTTGGGCGACGCCCCATTTACCGTGGAACCAAAAGCCCGCATTGCACAGTTAATAGTTGCGCCGATTGCGAGAATTCACTGGGAAACGGCGGAATCCCTATCGGATACGACACGTGGCGATGGTGGATTTGGATCGACTGGACTTAAAAAAGCTGGTGTATGACGAATGTTGCGACTTTCGAAGAAATTGATGTTCGCGATCGAGGCTGTACTCGATATCGCCTATAATTCCGGGGCACAGCCGGTTCAAAGCCGTGAGATCAATAGCCGGCAAGGTATTCCCCGCCGCTACCTGGAGCCTGTTCTGCAGCAGTTGGTGCGCGCCGGCATTTTGGATGGCGTTCGAGGTCCACGCGGTGGATATCGACTGGCGCGGGAGAGGCGTAGGATAACTCTTGCTGAGATCGCTGAGGCCGTGAGGAGCACTGAAGCCACCGGTGACCCCTTTGACATTCCACCCGGTTCACCCCTCGGACAAGAGATTGTTCGCCCTCTTTGCCAGGAACTTGTCGCTACTTGGACTAAAGAGTTGGAAAAAATCACGATCGAAGACCTGTGCCTTCGGGCTCGAGAAACCGGGATCGACAGTGTCGCGGCCCAAACTGCCGATTTTTCGATTTGAGCGAACGTATCTGGGATTTAAACCAGATCGGGAAGATATCAGGGGCCTTTCATCCGCTGACTCGTCGCGTTATCCTGTAGAAGTCCGTGGTTTTTAGAATTTTACAGACAGACGAGGCAGATTATGGCGGCCGAGAGTACGCATAAGCCGGAATTTCGTGGAAGAATCTACGACAATGTCATCGATACGATCGGCGCTACACCGCTCGTACGGTTGCGAAAGCTAGAGGCCCGCTCAGGCGTAAAAGCAGAGCTTCTGGCCAAGTTGGAATTCTTCAATCCGCTTGCCAGCGTGAAAGACCGAATCGGCTTGGCCATGATCCAGGCGGGAGAAGCTGCAGGCAAAATCGGCCCCAATACAACGATCATTGAGCCCACCTCTGGAAACACGGGAATAGCGCTGGCCTTTGTTTGCGCGTCGAAAGGCTACAGGCTGATATTGACCATGCCGGAGAGCATGTCGCTGGAAAGGCGCAAGATGCTTCTCCTTCTCGGCGCCAAGATCGAATTGACGCCGGCAGCAGCCGGAATGCGTGGAGCAATTGCTCGCGCCGAAGCACTTCTGACGGAAATACCTGACAGTTTCATGCCGCAACAATTCGCCAATGCCGCGAATCCCGATATTCACCGGCGCACCACTGCGGAAGAGATATGGATCGATACAGCAGGTCGGGCAGACGTACTGATTTCCGGTGTAGGCACAGGTGGCACGCTGACTGGTGTCGCTGATGTACTGAAAGCTCGCAAACCGTCCTTTCTTGCCATCGCAGTGGAGCCGGAGGACAGTCCTGTACTATCTGGCGGTGTTCCGGGCCCCCACAAAATCCAGGGAATCGGTGCTGGTTTCATACCCCCTATCCTCAATACAAAACTAATCGACGAAGTTGTTCGCATCTCCAACACGACCGCTATCGAAACTGCGCGATTGAGTGCTCGGGTTGAGGGGCTTCCGGTTGGAATTTCATCTGGCGCAGCCCTCGCCGCGGCTATAGAGGTCGGCGCGAGACCGGAAATGGCAGGAAAGGTTATAGTGACCATTATACCGAGCTTCGCTGAGCGGTATCTCAGCACAGCCCTTTTCGAAGGCCTCGACTAGTCTTTTAGTGCTGCTTTTGCAGCACGAAATCCGGACATCAGGCTGCCTTCAATCGTGGCCGGCAATCCTGTTCGGGTCCAGTCACCGGCAAGCCAGAGATTGCCGTAAGACGTCTCCATTTTGGGTCTTATAAGCTCGTCTGAGGGCGACTGACGAATTGTTGCTCGCTTTTCTTTGATGATTCGAAACGGCGGAACGGCATTGCCAAGTTCAGGGAATGCGCGCGCGACGTCAGCCCACAGACGCTGCGCTATCATATCTGGAGGCCCATCGACCATTTGGCGTGCGGCGCTAACAGTAACGCTTGTCAAACCTGGGCGGCGAAATACCCAGTGGGCTGCTCCACCAACGATTGCAATCACCTCGATTGGTCTGTTTTCGGGATCACTTGTCGCGAAATGCGCGTTGACGATTGCCTCATCCTCGGTGGGAACGATGAACTGTTCCAGAAGTCGCCGGGCCACAGCCGGAGGAGTTGCCAGGATTACCCTATCTCCCTTTCCCCATTCTTCAGTTCCGTTATCTGACTCGATTCCGACGATGCGATCACCTTCAAAGGCCAGCTTTTTAATTCTTGTGCCTAGGCGCACATCCGCCCCATGGCGCGCTAGGAACTCTAGCCCCGGCGTTACGAAGGTGTCGGCAAGAGTTTCCCGGGCGATTAGCGGTCTGGCAAAAGATCCGCCGCGCGCCAAAGTCTTAGCCAGGACTCGCCAAAATCCCCGTGCCGAAGCTTCATCGGCTGGAGTGTTAAGTGCTGAAACTGCCAAGGGCTCCCAAAGGATGCGATAGAGCTCATCCTGGCGCAGAACCTCGGCCACCGTCGCATTCGTCCTCGCGAAGGCCAGCTTAAACGAATCCAGGTACTGTAAAATCGTTGTATTAGGCACACGACGATTAGACACTCCGATCCACCAGGGTATTGGCCCATTGTTGGGTCTTACGGTGAAACGACGATTGTGCAGCATGTCTAAGAAGTCGAATCCGTCACCAGCTGGTGCAACCAGACGGTCCTCGGCGCCTACCAGATGAAGATAGCGACGGACATTCGAATTGCCCGACAGAACCATATGGTTGCCATTGTCGATAACACGATCCAAAGCGCGATCGTGATAGGATCTACAGCGTCCTCCAGCCTGTGCAGCCGCCTCATACACCACTACTCGTCTGCCCTTTTTGGCCATAGCCACCGCTGCAGCGAAGCCAGAGAGCCCTCCTCCGATCACATGAACTGTCATCGCCAAAAGGTAGACAGCACTGTGACGAGACCTTCTCGTTTACTCAGGCGCGGCCGATTGCTTCGATCATGCCAGCCGCGTGCCCGCAATTTTTGATACACGATCCCATAGGCGGACTGCATTATTCGCGCAGACCTCAACTCCCTCAGATAGGCATGCGGTGTGATCTTCGGGAGCAATCGGTACCGGCTATCAACTTCGACTGATAGCTTTTCACAAACAACTGCGATGCGAGGATCGGCGACGATTGCCGAGACGCTTTGGGTTGTTTCGATTCCGGCTGCTGCAATCAAGTCGAGCGGGAGGTAAAGCCGATCAATTTCGGCATCCTCATCCACGTCACGAAGGATATTGGTCAGTTGAAGCGTCTCACCCAAATAGATTGCAAAATTCCTGCTTTCAGCATCCGGGGCACCGAAAATACGGCAAGACAAAACGCCCACAGCCCCGGCCACTCGCCGAGCATAGTGAGAAAGGGCGCCGCGGTCGGCAATTCTGACAGTCGGTGCAGCGTCAATCATCATTCCCTCGATGATCAAATCGAATTCATCGCGTGGTAGATCGTAAGTTCGAACCGCGCCGACAAGCTCCCTTGCAAGTGCAAAGCCACCGTTTCCTGCGTAAATTCTATCGAGTTCAATACCCCAGTTCTTAAGTTCGAGTCGCTTGTCTTCGATCGGTGCCGGGGCATCTGCAATATCGTCGACTGCACGGCAAAAGCCATACAAGGCGAACATGGCCCGCCGGCGATCGGACGGCAAAATCTGCATGCCTTTTATAAAGGACGATCCTGCCCGTGCTACCGCAACCGAAACCAGTGATCTATCGTCCGGTTGCTTCGGCGTTCCTCCCGTTAAGACCTTCAGCCCAGGCAACAAAGCATATAGATAATCGCTTCGGGCCAATTTCACGCGGGCCTGCAACGGATCGCCTTTACGCAACCGGTCGGCCAATGCCCTGACCAGTGAAAGCATCACCGCTACTTCAGCTTTTAGGCCGCGCGATTTTATTCGGCCGGGTAGCAACGACGCAATTTCGATCAGCCGATCTGCTCCATCCAGACAACGGTCGATCACCGCGCGCCTGAGCGCAACAGCGGCGGGGTCAAAAAAACTCTCCACGCCTCCTGCCGCCTCAACCCAGCGTCGAGGAATATAAAGGCGTTTCAGGTTTCTCCAATCGTCGCCGCAATCTTGGAGATGGTTGAGTATCTGAAATGCCGCACAAAGCGCGTCGCCGGGCACGAGCGTGTCCGAGTGTTCGCCGTGGAGCAGCAACAGGTATCGACCGACCGGATGTGCCGAATGGCGGCAATAATCGATTAGCTCTTCCCAACTATCACAGCTTAAATTCTGTGCGTCCCGATTGAAGGCTATCAACAGATCTCGACATTCAGCGAGCCCAACTCCGGTTTCAGCTATCGATTCGCGGATAGGATCGACACGATCGTCGCAGCCGCTATCCAAAGCCGCATTCATGGCAGCCAATCCGGCCAGTTTTTCCTCTCGGCTAAGATCAGGTGAATCCGCGATGTCATCCGCCGTGCGGGCGAACCGGTAAAAGGCGGCAACGTGACGACGCAACTCTTTGGGCAACAGCCATGAGCCGACAGGGAAGTTCTCCCCTGCTGCGTCTTTGGTTGGTGTCGCAATGATCGGTGACTTAACGAATCGTTGCCCACCGGATGGCGCCTGAGTCTTTGCGTCGGAGTGAGATGCGGTCATGGCGTTACGGGTAGGCGCGCGGAAGCCTAAGGACAAGCCGGTTTCCAACTAAGCGGCATTTTTTGGCGTCTAACCGATTCATGTCGGTCTCTCAGTCGATGATTCGAATCTGCTTAACGATGCCGGATCCAATTTAATTTTATCTTTTCAGCACGGCGTTGACTGTTCGCTTGATACGCAAACGGATAAAGGAAAGTCATGCTTAGTAGACGATTACCTCGAATATCGATTCGCATCGGCACCCTAGGATTCGGTTTGCTCTCGGTCGCAGTTTTCGGACTCGCCCTTTTTTTGGCGATCGCAGACATCGGCTTCATTCGTATTTGGGACGAAGTCGCCGGCGTAGGATTTGGTCTACTCGGGATCATCCTCGTACATGCCGGCCAATTGATCTTTTGTGCCTTGGCTTGGAGCATGCTGTTCGCCGTTCCGGTCAACTCACAACGCCCAAATCTCACGACGCTCCTGCAAATGCGCTGGATGCGCGAATCGATCGACAGCCTCCTTCCGGTTGCCCAAATCGGGGGAGAGATAGCGGCGGCACGATTACTTACTCCAAGAAGGCTCAGCCTGCCGATTACAGGCTCTTCAATTATAGCCGACGTTACCGTGGAAACGCTGACCCAAGCGATCTTCACACTCATAGGTCTCGCGCTTCTTTATATCCTAGCCGATCCAGGCGATATCGCGCACTGGGCGGTATTAGGTTTTTTCATCGCCGTCGCATTTGCAGCATTGGCGATATTCGCGCAACGCTGGGGTGGAGTGAGACTGTTTGAGCGTCTGTTGTTGGCGATAGCCGAGCGCATGGGTTGGAACCGGCTGGAGGGAATCGGCGGCCTGGATAGCGCACTCAGTCAGATCTACCGTTTGCGGGGACGACTGGTCTTAGCCGGTTTGTATCACCTAGGCGCCTGGTCCTTAGGAGCAGGTGAGGTCATGATCGCCGCCTGGGCTTTGGGCTATCATCCAGGAATCGGCCCATCCTACGTAATTGAATCCTTGGCCCAGGCGATTCGCAGCGCAGCATTTTTCGTACCAGGCGCCCTCGGTGTTCAGGAAGGCGGTTTCGTACTTATTGCTGCAATCTTCGGAATACCAGCGGATGCAGCGATTTCAATATCTCTTACTAAACGCGTGCGCGAACTGGCGTTGGGAATGCCCGGGTTAGCCTTCTGGCAGCTGCATGAATTTCGTCGCGCCAGGAGCAGTAAAGCCACAAAAATGGACAGAGGGGCCCTGTAGGTGCTTTTCTCCCGACCCCCGCCTAGTTTCTAACCCTCCAGGTTCGAGTCCCGTGGAATTACTTTTCGATCTTTTTGGTTTCCTCGATGTCGTTTTGCGTCTGGTCGCTCTATCGACTCAGGCACTTATGATCGGGGGAATAGCCTTCATCCTTCTAGTGGTACTTCCGTTTCGTGCGGAAATCGGTGCCGAAGCTGATGAGATATTAAGGCGTTCCCGAATGCTGCTCAGATGGGGGGCCGGTGTAGCCGTTTTGGGAGCGGTCGCCTATATCGTCATTAACGTCTTACTGCTTTACGGGTCCGCCGACGTCCCGATTGCAGAAGGATTGACGGCCAATTTCGTAATAGCTGAAATGGTTCGGATCGCAACCTCGGCGGCAATATTCGTCGTTGCATCGAGTCCGTCAGTCGGAACGGGGCGACGCTTTGGGCTGTTTGCCCTCGCATTTATTCTCTTGGCTGCCGCCGCGGCAAACAGCCACTCCGTCTCTCGCATGACCGGTCGTGTCCCGATGGCGTTGGCCGACGGAATTCACCAGCTTGGTGCTTCGATCTGGATCGGTGGAATTCCGTATTTCGTCGTCGCATTGGCCCGGACGCACGATGCGCTTGCATGGCGACGGATCGGTAAGCGCTTTTCGCAAATGTCGATGCTCAGCGTCGCCGCCCTAGTGTCCGCAGGACTTGTGCTCGCTTATGTTTTTGTCGGCTCCTGGCAAGGTCTCTACGGCACGTCCTATGGCGTCATGGTCGTAGGTAAGGTTTGCCTGCTCGGGGGCTTACTGATGCTTGGCTTCTATAATTTCCGCACAGTCGAACGACTGCGGACCGATCCCACGACGCCGATTCTCATGATGCGACGGTTTGCTGAAGTCGAAATAGGCGTTGGCCTTTCGGTTTTTGCGTTGGCCGCATCGATTACCTCATCGCCCCCAGCGATCGACCAACCTTTCGCCCAAGTGCCATGGTCGGTCACCATGGCTCGTATGGCCCCAGTTTGGCCGCCAAGATTGGTCAGTCCGGATTTTGACCAGATGGCCATACCCGCTCTCCAGGCAAAGCTGGACGCTGAGGCCAAAGCCGACGCCAGCGCGCCGCAGCATCCCCGTGCCTATGTGCCTGGCGAAGGTATTTTGGTCCCACGTGCGCCTGCCGATATAGCCTGGTCGGAATTCAACCACCATTGGGCAGGAGTCTTTGTCCTCGTCATCGGCCTCCTTGCGCTCCTTGAGCGGACTGGTAAGGTCCGTTGGGCACGGCATTGGCCTCTGGTTTTCCTCGCCCTCGCAGCATTCCTATTCGTCCGTTCAGACCCCGAAACCTGGCCGCTGGGCGATATCGGTTTTTTCGAGAGCCTTCGCGATGCCGAGATACTCCAACATCGTTTGGTTGTCGTACTCGTCGTCGCCTTCGCGTTGTTCGAATGGGGGGTAAGAACCGGCCGGTTTAAACAACCATGGGCCCCGTTGGTCTTTCCGCTCCTAACAGCGGTTGGCGGCGGCATGTTGCTGATGCATTCGCATAATATCTCAGATGTGAAAGAACAGTTCCTGATCGAACTCACCCACATCCCGCTCGCCCTGCTTGCGGTAGTATCCGCTTGGAGTCGCTGGCTGGAGTTGCGGCTACCGCCACCGCACAATCGGATATTCGGCCAAATCTGGCCTATAGCCTATGTCCTCGTTGGGCTTTTGCTGCTTAATTACCGGGAAGCGTAGCAACCCAAAAGCTACCGAGGGACGCCGAAGACTATGGCCGAGACGGCATTGGTAACTGGAGCAACCGGGTTTCTAGGCTCGGCAGTAGCGCGCGCACTTTTGTCCGCCGGCCATAACGTCCGGGTGTTGGTTCGGCCCGGCAGCGACCCTCGCAACCTCCAGGGTATCGACGTTGAGATTGTCCACGGCGATCTTAGCCAACCGGAAACGCTAGAGCCAGCCTTGGTAGGTTGCACTGCCCTGTATCATGTTGCTGCGGATTACCGGCTTTGGGTTCGTGATCCCGATGCAATGTATCGTACCAATGTTGCCGGTAGCGCCGCGTTGATCCGCGCAGCGGCAAAAGCGGGCGTTAGTCGCGCAGTTTACACCAGCAGCGTCGCTGTGCTCGGCATCGATAAATCGGGCAAGCCCGCAGACGAGACTACGCCTGTGACGCTGGACGATATGGTCGGGCACTATAAGAGATCGAAATATCTCGCCGAGGAAGCCGTGACGAAGTCAGCCCGCGAAACGGGTCTGCAGGTCGTCATAGTAAACCCTTCTACCCCTATAGGACCCCGAGACATTAAGCCGACACCGACAGGGCGCACCATCGTCATGGCTGCGACCGGTCGTATGCCTGCTTATGTCGATACCGGGCTCAATCTTGTGCATGTCGACGACTGCGCCATAGGACATTTGCTCGCATTCTCCGAGGGAAAGGCCGGCGAGCGTTACATCCTGGGCGGTGAGGACTTCTCGCTCGCGAAAATGCAGTCTGAGATCGCAAGGATGAGTGGACAGCGTCCGGCAACGATCAGTTTGCCCGTAACGCCTCTATATCCCATTGCATTAGCCGCTGAGCTTATCGGGCGCATTACAGGCCATGAGCCGATGCTGACCCGCGACACGCTGCGAATGGCCCGCAAACGCATGTTCTTTTCGTCGGCAAAGGCCACCCGTGAACTCGGGTATCAACCTCGTCCGGCAATTCAGGGTTTGGCCGACGCAGTCACCTGGTTTCGAGAGGCAGGATATCTGCGATGAACGTCATCTGGCTGTTGGGTGTGCTGACCTTCATCATATGGCTGGTGCTTTGGCTGCGCCATGGCGGCTTTTGGCACACGACCATAGCCCCCCTACCCGATCCGCCTCGTGACTGGCCGGGCATAATCGCCGTTATCCCTGCTCGCAACGAGGCCGAGGGAATTGGCCGCACGGTCGGCTCGCTCCTCGCACAGGATTACAAAGGGCGAATTAACGTCGTTGTCGTGGATGACGAAAGCACGGATGGCACGGCCGACGTTGCCCGTCATGCCGCAGAGTCTACCCACGCATCCGATCGCCTCCACATCATCGGTGGAACCCCTACTCCGCCGGGCTGGACCGGGAAAATGTGGGCGGTCTCACAAGGCTTGGCAAAAGCTGGTCAGGTCGACTCCAGCGCACGATATGTCCTGCTGACCGACGGCGATATCAGTCACGGCAATCGAAATGTCACGCATTTGGTCGCCCGTGCCGAGGGCAGCGCGCTTGACCTCAACTCGCTTATGGTTCGCCTGCGTTGCGAGAGTTTGGCCGAGCAGATTCTGATTCCCGCTTTCGTGTTCTTTTTCCAGATGCTCTATCCCTTTTCCCGGGTGAACGACCCGGCCAATAAAACCGCAGGAGCAGCCGGAGGATGTATGCTGGTCCGGCGCTCGGCGTTGGATCGAATTGGTGGGATTGCAGCCATCAAGGGCGCCTTGATAGACGATTGCGCTCTGGCAGCTGCTTTAAAGCGGAACGGTCCGATCTGGCTTAGCCTGACCAACGATGCGGAAAGCCTCAGAATCTATGGCGACTTGGGCGAAGTTTGGCGGATGGTGTCGCGCAGTGCCTATACGCAGCTCAACTATTCGCCGCTGCTGTTGCTGGGCACGGTGCTGGGACTCTGCGTCACTTTCCTGGCGCCGCCCTTGCTGTTCCTGTTCGCGCACGGATGGGCCAGCGCTTTCGGTCTGCTCGCATGGGCGATAATGGCCGGATGCTATGTCCCGATATTGCGCTTCTATGGCCGCCCGCTTTGGTGGGCCCCCTTGCTTCCTGTGGTTGCATTTGTTTATCTCGGCGCAACGCTCGATTCCGCACTGCGGCATATGCAGGGTAAGGGTGGCGCCTGGAAGGGTCGCTTTCAGGCCGCACGTTGAATATAAGCTAGCCGCGCCGGCAAGCGGCTGCACATTCAAGGGATAAGGTGGTCTGGCGCAATGATGCGGGCAGGTTTGTCAAAAAGTTTAAAGCAAGATGATTCGGCGTCTTTGCAAGGTCTGACGACTTCGAAACTCGAACAGTCGATTACACGCGGCGTGCGTGCGTTGCTCGATCGCCAGCAAGACGACGGGCATTGGGTATTCGTTCTCGAAGCCGATGCCACGATTCCAGCCGAATATATCCTCCTGAAACATTTCCTCGACGAAATCGATCCGGAAAAGCAGGAAAAACTTGCCGGCTATATCCGCGAAACCCAAGAAGATCACGACGGCTGGCCGCTTTGGCATGACGGGCCGCTCGATATATCGGCAACGGTCAAAGCCTATTGGGCGCTGAAAGCAGCCGGTGATTCGATCGATGCGCCGCACATGGTGCGCGCCCGCAATGCCATATTGGCGCATGGCGGCGCTGCCCGAACCAATGTCTTCACCCGCACTATGCTCGCCTTGTTCGAGCAGGTGCCCTGGCGGGCCTGCCCGGTCATGCCGGTTGAGATCATGATCCTGCCGCGCTGGTTCCCGTTCCATCTTGAGAAGATCTCGTACTGGAGCCGGACAGTCATTGTGCCGCTGCTGGTACTGATGGCGGTAAAGCCAAAGCCCAAACTTCGCATCGATATTCCCGAGTTGTTCGTCGAGCCGGTCGAGAATGTTAAGAACTGGCATCCGAGCAACGACCGCAGCGCCTGGGCCACATTCTTCCGCGGCCTCGACAAGGTTCTGCGCATCGGCGAGCCTTTCATTCCCAAAGGGACACGCAAGCGCGCGACCGATCTGGCCGTGGCCTGGGTCACAGAGAGGCTGAACGGCGAGGATGGGCTGGGCGCGATCTATCCCGCCATGGCCAAC
>PLTD01000155.1 GCA_003165335.1 Rhodospirillales bacterium
GTCTTTATGGACGGACACTAGCTAAGAGAGATCGCCGGCAGAGACGTTACTGCTAAAGATTTTCGCACCTGGACCGGCACCGTTCTTGCCGCGCTGGCCCTTTCGGAGTTCGAGAAATTCGATAGCGAAGTGACAGCAAAACGGAATATCCGGACTGCGATCGAACAGGTCTCGGCCAGACTGGGCAATACGCCCGCCATCTGTCGGAAATGCTATATTCATCCCGAAATCATCGACAGCTATATTGGCGGACGCGCTGGTGCTTGGGATCGAAAAGGAAATCGAGCGGGAGCTGGTAGAGGACATAGGTGCGCTCCGTCCCGAGGAAGCGTTGGTCCTAGCGTTCGTTCAGCGGCGCCTAGCCGACAAGATTTCGAGGGCCGACCTGCATCAACCACCCACCAAGGCAGCCTGATTGTGAGGAATGACTAGGCTGATCGGCCGCCGGCCTCTCCGATCATCCTGTACGGGTCCTTCCCTTACCAAGAACTGCAGCCCCCCCTCATCCGACCGTCATTCGATCGAACGGAAATCACGAGCTGAGCGCTACTCGCAGTTCAGCCGTGACGCCATTTTCTTGATGCTTCCATACTTAGCCGAGGCTTCGCACGCGACCTATTCCGCCGCGAGGTCATAGGCGGAACCGGTCACTTCTTCGGTGATTACCTTGAATGTCCGTAGCGCATGCGGCCCGAACGTATGCAACATCGGGATGTCCATCGCGTCCCGGCCTCGCGCAACAAGGATACGGCCGATCCGTGGAACATTGTGCCTCGCGTCGAAAGTGTACCAACGTCCGCCGACGTAGGCTTCGAACCATGCATTGAAATCCATAGGCGAAGGGTCACTGGGAACGCCGATATCGCCCAAGTAGCCGTTGCAATAGCGCGCAGGGATATTCATGCACCGGCAAAGCGTGACGGCAAGATGAGTGAAGTCCCGGCAAACGCCGGTCCGTTCGTTGAAGGCTTCGAGGGCTGTGCGGGTCGAACGCGCGTTGGGATAGCTGAAAACCAGACGATCGTGCACGAAATCGCAGATCGCCTGCACGCGAGCCCAGCCGCCCTTTATGCCGCCGAAATGGCACCAAGCCGTGCTGTTTAACAGTTCCGTTTCGCAATATCGGCTCGCCAGAAGAAAGGGCAACGTATCGACGGGCAGCGAGGACACCGGCATTTGCTCCGCGTCCTGGACGATCGGATCGGGCAAACCGTCATTGTGGACGACACCCTCAAGCGACATCGAAACAGTGCCGGGCAGGCCATCGATGCGCCGGCAAGTATTACCGAAACCATCCGTATATTGTTGGATGGAAGCGACTGACGTAGCAGTGAATGACCGCTCCTCCACAATGTCGGCGCGCCTCTCCTTTACAATATCCAAAGCTGTCAAAATCGTCGTTTCTTGTCCAACATCGATTTCTATATTGAAGCCATATCGTATCAACATTACCGTCTCTCCATCAGACCTTGGAGGACGAACGCAGATAAAGGCTACGGGTTCCCGTTGCTGCACCGCGAATTTGCGCCAACATGCATTTTCTGGGCGAACTCCTGCTAGGCACTACGATAGCGATCCGCCCCTTCACCGGCCTATGAATTAGACGATCCGACCAAACTCATGCGACCTTGTCGCCTGAATGCGACCCGCAAAAGAAACCCGGAACGAAATAATTGCCCTCGCGTTGACTCCCTCATCGAGGGAGATTCGGTATGTTGTCATGTCCCATTCAGCCGACAAATCATGGCGCCCATCTAAACCGACGGCTGCTTTTCAAATCAGCCGCGATGGTAGCAGCGGCAAGCGTCACCGGGCCGCCGCCTGCCGCCAAAGCAGCCGACACGCCTAGCAGGCAGCCGCTCCCTCTTACGAACAAGACCATCGGCTTCATGCTGGCAAGCGAGCAATTCACTGGGCCACAATTGGTTGACATCGGCGAGGCGGCTACACAAAACGGGTTCGGTCTGCTCGCGACAAGCGACCATTTCCAGCCTTGGCAATCCGACGAACGTCATTCAACGCAGGCCTGGGTGACGATGGGAGCGTTAGGTTCGCGCAGCGGGAATGCGTGGATGGGCACCACCGTCACTTGCCCGACGCTGCGATATAGCCCCGCCGTCGTGGCCGAAGCTTTCGCTTCGCTGAGCTTGTTCAACCCTGGACGAATTTTCCTGGGCGTCGGCTCGGGCGAAGCCTTGAACGAGAAAGCCGCAACCGGCAATTGGCCGAAATGGCAGGAACGGTGGGATCGGCTGATCGAGGCGATAACTATCATTCGCGCCTTATGGACAGGCAATCCGGTGCATCATAAGGGCACCTATTATCAGGTTGATGCCAAGCTCTACGATCCTCCGGCCCACCCCATTCCCATTCTAACCGCCGCGAACGCTAAGAAATCGATGCGGCTGGCCGGGAAGCATGGCGATGGTCTGATTACAGATCCAGATACCTGGAAACAGCATAAATCCGAGTGGGAAGCAGGCGCCCGCGAAGCCGGCAAGGACATAGCAAAAATGCCGGTGCTGATTGAACAATATGTCGTCGTCGGGGATCAAAGCGACGCTGAAGCCGCTGCCGAATTGTGGCGCTTCGGCCCCAAGGCGTTCAAGGGCTATCAAGACATCCCGGATCCCGGCGCTATTCAACAGCGTGCCGACGGCGAAATTCCGATCGAGAAGGTTCTGAGTTCTTGGACGGTTGGTACAGACTCAGCCGTTCACCTGAAGAAGGTGCAGGAACTGTTCGATAGCGGCGCAACGATCGTCAATATCCATACCGGGCAAGCCGACCAGAAGAAGGTAATCGACTTCTACGGCGCGAACATACTCCCAAGCTTTAGGTAGGGTCCTAAGACGACCTCTTTCTCGCAGGCGAACAGAAAGCGGTATCGCCGATATCTCAGCAGCTTTTGAAGTATCAAGAGTGCCGACCGGCATGGCACCTATACTTCTACGCCTTGAGAACCC
>PLTD01000160.1 GCA_003165335.1 Rhodospirillales bacterium
CCGTGCCGATCTCCGCCAGGATCACCGGCGCGGACAACGCGCCGACGCCGGGGATGGTTTGCAGAAGTTGGCTCAAGCCTCGAAACGTGGCCTGGCCCGCCGCCTTTGCCTCCTCATCCATCCGGGCCATGGCGGCGTTAGTCTGTTGGTCGATCTTGTCGATGGCGGCCACCAGAGCGTCGTACTGGTCCAGATGCAGCTGCAGCATAAACCGATGATGCTGTGTCAGCCGGCCGTGCAAGGCGTCGTACAACTCTTTGGGCGAAGCCTTGATCCGCTTGTCGGCCAGCTGCGCCAGCTTGCCTGGGTTGCGGACCCCCGCGATCATCGCCTCGATCATCTTGCGGCCCGAAACGCCCATGATGTCGCTGATGACCGAATCCAGCTTGATATTGCCTTCCTCTAAGGTCTTCTGGATCCGCTGGACGTGACGGGTCTGCTCGCCCGTCAACTGCTTGCGGGTGCGAAGCAGGGCCCGAAGCTCCTGAAACGCCTCGTCCGGCACGAAGCTCGCCTTGATCAGGCCGCACGCCAGAAGATCGGCGATCCAGGTGGCGTCGTTGACGTCGGTCTTGCGGCCAGGAACATTCTTGATGTGGTGCGCATTGGCCACGATCAATTCAAACGCGCCGTCGCTCAGAATATTCCACACCAGCTTCCAATAGACCCCGGTCGCCTCCATCGCCACGTGGCTGCAGCCACTCGCCTCCAGCCAGGCCAGCAACTCCAGCAGCGCCGCCGTCGTGGTTCCAAATGTCCGACACTCGCGGTTCACCTTGCCGCCCGCCACACACCGTGCGCAGGCCACGATCATGTCCTTGTGAACGTCCAGGCCCGCGACGCGCTCATGCATGATGTCCATTGTCTCTCCTTTCCTTGATCACCATCACCGGCGCCGTTGGCGTGGGGGCCTCATCGAAGAAGAACTCTAGGCAACAGGCTCCGGGGACGTCGCCGTCCCTTGGCTCAAATGGGGGTGATCGAGGCGCCCCGGGTCAAACTAATTTACGGGCTCTCATGGCACCAAGCAAAGCCCGACCTCTCTGCCAACGGCTCGCAGATCCTATCCCAGAACCCCAACAGTTTCATCTATGGGGGCCGACCAAAGGCCGGTGGCGAACTAATTTGAAGATGTTGTCGTTTCCAATGCAATCCACTCAAGATAGTCCGAGGAACCGCCGACAATCGGCCAAGCTGTGATCGCTGGCGTCTCGTAACTGTGCAAAGCCCGCACGCGCTCTACCAGTTTCTCAATACAATCTGAGGTAGTTTTCGCGATCAATGCGCATTCGTTCGCCCGTTCGGTGCGCCCTTGCCAGCGATATATCGATCGGACCTTTCCAAGGATATTAACGCAGGCCGCCAACCGCTCATCCACAAGCGCCTCGCCAATACGTTCGGCTTCGATTTCGTCGGCCGTAACAATGTAGACGGAAAGCCATCGCGTCTGTGGCAATACGACCAATCCTAGGAAAGATGGTCGGGTAGGCCGGATTTGAACCGACGACCCCCTGCACCCCATGCAGGTGCGCTACCAGGCTGCGCCACTACCCGTCTCATACGCCTCGCTCTGTGCGCGAGGCCGTTGTCATTTATAGAAATCAGCAGCCATTCCTGGAAGATGGCGCCTTCTACGGGCGGACTATAGTGAGCCGCACTTGCGGGTGCAACCGCCCACACCATAAACTGTCGCGTCAACCGAGAAGAGTTCGTAAGGTTTTGAGTTCGCTTAGGAGTTCGCGCAGAAACGGCTCCGATACATCAACGCGTACTTTGGGAATGCCCGGCAGCGATGCCTCGACAGCAGCTTGTTGGTGCGCCGCCGATGGCTCATCGCGGGTGCCACCGTTGCGCGGTGCGCGCAAGACGCGTTGAACGCCTTTGATTGTATAGCCTTCGCGATAAAGCAGAGCGTGGATTCGACGTAGGAGAACAAGATCCTCGGGTCGATAATAACGCCGTCCACCGCCCCGCTTAAGCGGTCTGAGCTGAGTAAACTTGCTCTCCCAGAATCTGAGCACATGCTGTGGAACATCGAGTTCAGCGGAAACTTCGCTGATAGTCCTAAATGCAGCGACTGATTTTCCGGATAAGCGCGAGCGTCCCTCCTCAGAATCCATTGCCTGGGGACCTGCCAAATTATGCTCGGCATTTTCTGCAACGTCAGAAACGTCGCGGCTCGTTGTCATTCAAAATCTCAAGACTAGCTTATCTAAAGTCAGAAGCTCACTGGCGCTTATTGATAAATTCTCTGAGGACATGGCTTGCGCGAAAGACTAGTACCCGTCGCGGCAAAATCGGCACTTCTTCCCCGGTTTTGGGATTGCGACCTATTCGCTGACCTTTTTGCCTGACTGCAAAACTGCCGAAGGATGATATTTTTACGCTGTCGCCTTGAGCTAGGGCATCACAAATTTCATCCAACACTGTCTCCACCAGCGCGGCGGATTCATTCCGAGAGAGACCGACTTGTTGGTAAACCGCCTCGCTGAGGTCGGCGCGTGTTATTGTTTGGCCAGACATTCCATTCTCCCCGTTGTCACGGAAGATTAAGTGAGCATGGTTAATCGGTCAATTACAATTGCTTGCGCCATATCCTTGGTTCGATAGACTGATTTAGTGAACTACCAGCGGATCAGGGCAGACCCCCAGGTCAATCCACCGCCCATCGCCTCGGTCAGAATAAGATCGCCTTTCTTGATTCGCCCATCGCCAACTGCCTCAGCCAACGCCAACGGAATCGACGCAGCCGATGTATTTCCGTGACGGGATATGGTGGAGACGACTCGCTCAATCGGCAGACCTAGCTTGCGGGCAGTACTATCGATAATACGTTGGTTGGCCTGATGCGGAACAAGCCAATCAATATCATCTGACGTTAAATTGTTAGCCTTAAGCGTCTCTTCGACGACGTCCGACAAGCGTTGCACGGCATGGCGAAAAACTTCTTTGCCGTTCATCCGCAGTTTGCCGACCGTTCCTGTACTCGATGGGCCGCCGTCGACATATAGAATATCCTGGAAACGACCGTCGGAATGGAGGTGCGTCGAAATGATTCCGCGCCCTGCGGCTTCTGCTTCGCTCTTTGCTTCAAGAACGACGGCCCCGGCCCCATCGCCGAACAGAACGCACGTGCCACGATCCGTCCAGTCGAGAATGCGTGAAAATGTCTCGGCGCCGATGACGAGAGCACGCTTTGCCTGACCAACGCGCAGAAAATTATCGGCAACAGCAAGGGCATAGACGAATCCAGAGCAAACAGCCTGGATATCGAATGCCGCGCCGCTTTCCATACCAAGAGATTTCTGCACCCTGACCGCAGTCGCCGGGAATGTCCGATCTGGTGTAGTCGTCGCGAGAACTATGAGATCAATATCCCGCGCATCAAGACCGGAGGCCTCCAAGGCCGGACGAGCCGCGGCCAACGCAAGATCCGAGGTAGTTTCATTATCCGCGGCAATATGCCGTTCATGAATCCCCGTTCGCTGGGCGATCCAATCATCCGATGTGTCGACCATCTTTGCGAGGTCGGTATTTGTGAGCGTCTTTGAGGGTAAATAGGCGCCACATCCCAGGACAACCGATCGAAACATGATGCCTTTTATAAGCTATTGTTGTAGAGGCGCGGCAGGAGCAAGTCGTTGCAGTTCGGCACTAATCCGCTCGTTGAAGCCTTGCGCGACGAGATCGACAGCAACCCCGATCGCATTCGCAAATCCGAATGCGTCGATGCCGCCGTGACTTTTTACGCAAACGCCCGACAAGCCCAGAAACATGCCACCGTTATAACGGCGCGGATCGACCCGCGCGCGCAATTTGCGAAAAGCTCCGATCGCCAGAAGATAGCCCAGGCGCGCCATCAACGATGATCGAAAAGTCCGCTGCAGAAACCCGGAATAGAGCTTGCCCATTCCCTCTGCAAGCTTCAATGCGACATTACCGGTAAAGCCATCAGTCACGATCACATCGACCGTCCCGGCCGGAATATCGTTACCCTCAATAAACCCGTGGAAAAGACCCGCAACGGGATTGCCTCGTAATATATCTGCCGCAGATCTGACTGCGTCATTTCCCTTAAGCTGTTCTGCCCCGACGTTCAGAAGCCCGATCGTCGGCTCCGGTATGCCGAGAACCGTCCGCGCAAAAATAGAACCCATGATCGCAAACTGGACCAAGTTTTCAGCATCACATTCGATGTTGGCACCCAAGTCGAGCATAACGCTCTCGCCCCTGGCTGTCGGGATGAATGACGCGATGGCAGGACGGTGAATCCCAGGCAAGGTTTTCAGAACGATCTTCGCCATCGCCATCAAGGCACCGGTATTCCCGGCAGAAACCACGCAATCGGCGCGTCCTGCAGCGACCGCATCGATAGCGAGGCGCATGCTGGACTGGCGACCGGAACGAAGCGCAACAGACGGCTTTGTGTCGTTGTCGACAGCGTCATCGGTATGGTGAATCGAAACGAGAGGTCTCAGTGCCTTTCGCTTTTCGAGCAATGCTTCAATTCGGCGTTCGTCGCCGAAAAATATGTATTTGACCTTAGGATAACGGGTACGAGCCAAATCCGCCCCGGCGACAACCATATCGGGCGCGTGGTCGCCCCCCATTGCATCGAGAGCAACCGTAATCGAGGCGTTTAAATTGGACTTCCCCTTGGCGCGAAGCCCCGACGAAGTCACGCCTGAGCCGAGACTTCCACGACCTCCCGGCCGTCATAATGGCCGCACGCCGTGCAAATATGATGCGGGCGCTTGAGTTCACCGCAGTTGGAGCACTCAATCACACCGACGGCGCTTATCCCGTCATGCGCACGGCGCATGTTGCGGCGGGACTTAGATGTTTTCTTCTTAGGAACGGCCATAACACAACTCGAATCGAATAAGGTATGCGGCGGCGAAAAGCGCCCGCAAAGGCGGTTTCCTTAAAGCAAAACTTCGGGTGCGGCAAGGTCGGCACAGGGCAGTACGTTGCATTAAGTCAGTTTGGGGTCTTCAAGTTTTTCAGTATCGCAAAGGGCGAGCGTTCAGCGGCATCAGAATCAGCCCATACCGGGTCAATGGCCGCACCCGGCGACCGCGGGTATGGGTCAAGTGCCAAGGACAAATACTGAGCAACCAATTCTCCCATATCTATGACGCCGCCCTCGACCGGCTCAGGCGGATCGTAGTCCACGTCGACTGTGATTTCAGCCCCCGGGCCGATGGGCATTTCAGTGCCCGCGAAATCGACGGTGAAGCTATCCTCGATATGAGTTGGGAAATCGATAAGTGTAATGACGCAGTTCTGAACTACGTCTGCCTCAAGACGGCCGACGACTCGTATCAGCCCGCCAAGGATACGTTCGAGGTTGAGCGTCGCCGAAAGTTGCTCCAAATCAACGATCCCGAAGCGTAAGGCCAATGCTGCGCGTTCAGCGGGGCCGGCCTGAAGCGTTTCTGTCACACTGGTCGAGCCCAAACGGTCGACAGCGAACGGGCGCGAAAACTCTGGCTCAGGGCGCGTCTGGGACAAGATTGCCATCCAGTGGGGTTAGAAACTCGACAAGACCGGTAGCGACACTCTCAGTCGGCTGACCGGCCAAATGATCGCGCTGATGTTGGACATAATCGGCAATCGCGGCAAGAGTTCGCTCGCCCGGGCTGTCCCCGTCATATACATTGCGCAGCAGCGCTTCGATCAATAGATCGTGATCACCGTTGTCGAGAGCCTTTTCATAGACAGCAGCGCGGCCATAGAGGCCTTCTCCGAGCCGTTTCATGAACTTTCCGACACTAAGGTCGCCAACCCCCAATTCTCGGATTGAGCGGTCAAGATCCGAGGCCATGAAGTCGACAACGGCTTGCGCCAATCGAGATTGGCTGGGGACGGCCTCTCGCAGTCGGCACACCAGCAAGACGACATGCAGCACGATGACCTCGTAGCGGCCTTCGATCGTATCCGCGACTCCGAGGTTAAGATAAAAAGTCGGCTCGCGCGCGGCGTCGACAGCAGACTTGTATAGTCGCGATGCCACCGCGCGAAGAGAACGAATTCCAAATATCACAAGCCTGTACCTTTCGAGAGATCACGTGCGACGTCATTAAATACACTGAGCGTTGACACGCAACGGCAGCCGGTGCGAGTGTCGCGCCCAGATGTCATGCGGCGATCTCGCCCTGGCAAGCCTCTTTCTACGATGGCCATGACCCCAATATCTTCCTCAAGAACCCTGCAGCGCTTCGTCCTCGCAGGGTTTGCCTTTCCGCTAATGCTCGCGGGCTGCACTCCAATCATCGCTAACCGCGGAAACATGCTGGACGAAGACCGGATTAGTCAGGTAAAAGCCGGCTCTTCGTCGAAGAATGACGTATTCGAAGCTCTCGGCTCGCCAAGCATCGTCTCAACTTTCGACGACAACACTTGGTACTATGTCGGCCAACGAACCGAACGCGAAGCCTTCTTCAAGCCGACCGTGACTGACCGAAAGGTTATTGCTGTCCAATTCGACGACACCGATCATGTCCGATCCGTGGACCGTGTGGGTCTAGATCAGGCCGTAGAGGTCGAACCGCTTGAGCAGACCACACCTGCCGTAGGACGCGACATTACGTTTATGGAGCAGTTGATCGGCAATATCGGGCGTCCGAGTTCCAAGAAAAAGAAGAAAAGCGACGACGAGGGCGGAGGCGAATAACCTCCCCGCGTCCGCCGGTCCACGGACCGATACCGCATAAAAAAAGGCCCGCTATCCAGTCGGATAGCGGGCCTTTTACTATTCTCGCGCTACCCCATCGCCGCGATGATCGCAAGCAGCAGGATCGCCACGATGTTGATGATCTTGATCATCGGATTGACGGCTGGCCCCGCGGTGTCCTTGTACGGATCGCCGACNNCATTGTCCCAGGCGCCACCGCCCGAAGTCATCGAGATCGCGACAAACAAGCCAGTAACGATCGTGCCCAGCAACATCGCACCCAGCGAGGTGAATGCCTTGGATTGGCCGGCAACCGCGTTAATGACGACATAAAGCACAACCGGGGCCAAAACCGGCAGGAGCGAAGGTATAATCATCTCCTTGATCGCAGCCTTAGTCAGCATATCAACCGCTTTGCTGTAGTCCGGTTTTGCCGTACCCGCCATGATACCCGGGATTTCACGGAACTGACGCCGCACCTCGATCACGACAGAACCGGCGGCACGACCGACTGCGGTCATACCCATCGAACCGAACAAGTAGGGCAGCAGCCCCCCGAAGAACAAGCCGATCACCACATAGGGATCGGTCAGGCTGAACGTAACATTCAGCTTCGGGAAGTAGTGCGTCAGATCGTTCACATAGGCTGCAAACAGCACCAGCGAGGCCAAGCCCGCAGAACCGATTGCATAGCCCTTCGTGACCGCCTTGG
>PLTD01000174.1 GCA_003165335.1 Rhodospirillales bacterium
CAGACGCTGTGGTGACGTCCGCGGCCATTGCCGGTGTCGCCCCGCCAGTCGACGCCGAACCGAAGCACTCGATCTCGGGGTTCATTGCCCTCGCGGCGATGAACCAGTCCGTTGGCGCCGGTTCTATTTCAAGGATACTCTTGACCATTTAACATCCCTAGGATAGCAATATTGTTCTCAATTTTTTCGGGTAATCCATAATTCCGGAGAAATTACATGACGAGTTTTCCGCGAGCGGAAGTCGACGGCCTGGTCGCTTTGGATGTTGCGGGCGCACTTATCGTGCAAGCGCTGGACGGCAGCGAAAGAGCCCACCTCGATAAGACTGCAGGCCTCGTATGGCGTCTTGCCGATGGCAAGACTTCGGTAGAGAAGATTTCCCACAGACTTTCGACGGAATTCGGCGTCGCCGCAGACAGCGAGGTCGTTTGGGCCGCACTCGACCGGCTTGCGGATGCGGAGCTCATCTCCGAGCGAATTACTCCGCCGTCGGGGAGCATCGCGATGCCGCGCGGCCGCGATGTCCAAATGACGATGGAAAATGGCCCGGTCCGAGCGTCGATTCTGAGTGCCGCGAGCTCGGCTTCGGGTGATATGGAAGAACAGATACAAAAAGGCGCGGAACGCCTTGAAAAAGAGGTCCAGGGAAAAGAAGGCCAGGCGAAGGAAGCCGGCGAAAAGGAATCTCAGGCCAAGGAAAAACTTGGCAAGGAGGCTGAGCAATTGATGAAAGGAAGATGATAGAGGCGCTGCAGCATATCGGAATGTGAGGCAGGGAATCCGATAGCCGCATGCGCCTTATTAGCTTTCAGCAGATTGCTTCCAGTGTGCGGCTGTATGTGGCCGATGATTTCATCGATGCCCGTGAGATCGAGGATCTGCTGCGGATTGGTGCAGAAGCGGAGAACGAATTCCGCGGCATCGATGTTTCCCGGCAGAATATTGCCGCAGACCATTTTGTTACGGCCAAGCATGACGTGACCGGATTTTCCTTCGAGATGTGCCGGGAGGGCAATTGCATTCTGAACGCGGTTTCGTCGCGCATGGAAGCGGCCTTCGGATTTGCCAACAGCCGTGGAGGATCGATGCGTTTTCGACGCTATTATCCCGGCGAGTACCACCCGCTGCACTACGACAATTACGAAATCAGCAACCACTATTTGATCGCCACCGCGATGATGTGGCTGACCGACACCGAAAGCGGCGGCCAGACGCGGTTTCCATACTGCGCCCCGGCGCCTCTGGTCCTGGAGCCGCGCGCCGGTCGTCTCGCCGTCTGGCTGAATTATGGTCTCGATGGGTCGATTGATCGTGCCGCAATGCACGAAGCATTGCCCGTGATCCGAGGTTCGAAGACGACACTGACCAATTTTATCTACGGCGCATTCGACCTGGTTCCGGCGTTTAGCCGGGGGCTCGCGCGAAAAACCGGGATTCCAGGCGTTCGATTTGAGGATGTGCGGTCTGAGCTCTGACGGGGCGCGGGATGCGGCTATATTACGTCAACGACGATGTGCCGGAGGTCACTACCGAGCAGCTGAAGGGTGCCTGCAGCAAGCGAGGCATTGAGTTCATCGAGGTGTACGCGCCCGCCTTCTTGTTCGATCCGGCCAGCCAGCTCGTGCCCGGCGATCTACTCTACCGGGCCGCGATTTCGATGGCCTCGATGCGGGTCGAGCAGTTTCTGTTTGCCGATGGCGTTTCGACCTTTTATGCCCATCCCGACGGCGTGTTCTTCGGTTACACCAATGCGCCGCTCCTGTTCCAGCGGGCCGGCCTGCCCGTACCGCGCAGATTTGCGCTCGTCTCTCCGAACAGGGAATTGATACGGCGCCACGTCAAGGCGGTGGGCGGACTCCCGGTGATTGTGAAGCTTCCCGGGTCCGGCGGGATCGGAACGATGAAGGTCGAGACGTTTCCGGCCCTGTTTTCCCTGCTGGATCTCCTTTCCTCTCAAAAACAACAGCCGGCGGTGTGCGCATTCATCGATCAGGCGGTGCATTGGCGTCTCATCGTCGTCGCGGACCGTGTCGTTGCCTGCTACCGCAATATTCCCGAAGACGACGATTTCCGCACTTACGCCAGCAGCGACAAGGCCGATTTCGTCGACCCGCCTGCGGCAATGGCCGAACTGGCCATCAGAGCCGTCAAGGTCCTGGGCCTGGAATTCGGCGGCGTCGACATCCTTGAACATCCAAGCGGCAGAAATTATGTGCTCGAGTCGAATTTCCCGTGTTTTTTCGGGCAACCCCAGATCGTCGCGGGCATCGATGTTGCCGGCGCGATGCTCGACTATCTGATCGCAAAGTCTCACAGGCTTTCGGCGACCGCAGGTGAGACGGCAGAGGGTGGCCGTCAGCATGGCTCCACGCGGCGGTAACGGGCGCGGCTGTCCCGCTTTTTTCGAATTTGCATGACTAATCGTTCGTTAAATATAGCGAAAGTTTTATCGATTTCGCTTTACCGGACATCCAGCCGCGCGCCGTATGGTTCGCCATGAACAGCGGATCGGCCGCTGCCTGGATACCACGACATGAGAGCGTTCGCGCGCCAAACCGATTGTTCGAAGGGCCGGTTGCTGGTCGTCGATGACGATCTGGTGCAGCGGACCATCATCGGACGGATCGGCGCCAG
>PLTD01000036.1 GCA_003165335.1 Rhodospirillales bacterium
TCAACTTTCGTCTCCGGCCAATGCGTGACCGAGCCGCAGCATCGCCTCGGCGATGTGTTTCTCGACCATCGACGGGCTGATCCCCATTTCGCGGGCGATCGCGACATAGGTTAGCCCGTCGAAGCGATGAAGCCGAAAAGCCTGGCGGCAACGCGGCGGCAGGTTCTCAATAACCGCCAGCGCCCGCTGAAGCCGCTCCTTGCCCGCCAGGGTGCGTTCCGGATCGGCGTTTCGATCGATTTTGCCTGCTGCGTCGGTCGCGGGATTGATGACCGCCCGTTCGCGAGCTCGGGCGCGCGCGGCATCGACGAATAGGTTGCGGGCGACGCGGAAAAGATAGCGTGCCGGATTCTCGACCACCTTAGAATCCGGGATCTGTAGCATCCGCACTACGGCTTCTTGGCCTATGTCCTCGCCGTCTATCGCATGCCGATCCCCGATCCGGTCCAGGAGCGGCGCGACTTCCGCATAGGCGGCGGCAAGCTTCAGCCTTGCGCTTGTGTCCTTTCTTCCCGGTCCAATCCCCATTTTAATCTTTCCTATTCGCGGAGCGCCGCAGACACCAGCGGCAGCCTAATGGCGCATGGGTGCGGCCAGGGGCGGTATGCGAGATTGAATCTGGTGCCCCCAAGGAGTTTCAGGACGCAGCGTCGGACTGTAGTTGGACATAGTTTTCGAGCCCGATGCGTTTCATTAGGTCGAACTGGGTTTCCAGGAAATCGACATGCTCTTCTTCGCTTTTAAGGATGTCCTCGAACAATTCCCGGCTGATATAATCACGCACTGTCTCGCAATAGGCGATTGCGTCGCGCAACCTGGGGATCGCCTGCTGCTCAAGCTTCAGGTCGCATTCCAGGACCTCAGTAACGTCTTCGCCGATCAGAAGCTTGCCGAGATCCTGCAGGTTGGGGAGGCCACCTAGGAACAGAATGCGCTCGATCAAGCGATCGGCATGCTTCATTTCGTCAATCGATTCTTCATATTCGTGTTTGCCGAGCTTCGTCACACCCCAGTGGCGCAGCATGCGGGCATGCAGGAAATATTGGTTGATGGCGGTGAGTTCGTTCTTAAGGGCGGTGTTGAGATGCCCGATTACGGTTGGATCGCCCTGCATGATCACCTGCTTCGATTGAGGATGGCGCGGTGCCAATACGCCAGCCTGGGCGCTGTTTGAGCGAACCCGTCAAACGGAAGACCGGTTCCCTGCCTGGCCCTGATGTTCGCGCACAATGTCCCGCATCATCGGTAGGCATTTGCCGCATTTGGGCGAAATGCCGAGAGAACTATGGAGCGACCCGAGCGTGCAATTGCCCCCCGCGGCCTGGGCGCGAACCTGGCGATCCGTAACGCGATTGCAAAGGCACACATACATTTAGGGCTGTCCCTGAAGTTCCATCTCAATATGGGGAGCATGTAACTTAGATGCGAGTAATTCTCAATAGCATTCGTAATAATTAATAGTGTCATTCGTTAGAATTTCAACCGGACACCTCCGAATGCTCCGATAGGCGGCGCCGGGCTTAGGAAACGCGGATCGACGGAGCTCCCGTTGGTGGGGATTCCGGGCGCGCCTATTCCTGTCGGATCGCCGAATGTGGCAAAGGTCGCGTAGCGCGCATCGAAAGCGTTATCCAGCTCACCGAAGATTTCGAGGCTGCTCGTCACCTGATAGGTCGAATGGAAATTGACGACGACATGCCCCGGAAGCTGCGGCTCCTGGTTGGATTGGTCGTTGGCGTAATATTGCGCGCTGACATAATTCAGCGTTCCGCCGACGATCCAGGCGGAATTGATGTGATAATCCGCGCCGATCTTGAGACGATGCTGGGGAACTCCCGGCAACTGGTCGCCGGGCCGTACCTGGATATTCCCATTGGCATCCGCCGCGGGCGATCCCGATGAGATCTGCAAGGGAGATTGGAAGGTCGCGTCGATAAAACTGTAGTTGAGGAAAATCGACCAGGACGCATCCTCATAGTCGAGACTAGCTTCCGCCCCTTGCCTTCGCGTTGAGCCGGCATTCTGGAAGTAACCCTGATTGAGGCTGAGCGGCGTGGTGATCGCGATGATGTCGTCGTCGAGATCAGTGCGATAAAGGCCGGTCTTCCAGGTGAAACTGCCGCCCGCCAACGCCGGCAGGGTGAATTTGCCCCGCAAGCCTACCTCATAGGTGTGGGCCACCACCTGCTTCAGATTGGGTGGATCGGACGACAGAAAGGCCGGAAGGATGCAGGGAACTAGCGGGTTGGAACAGGCCAGTTCGCCTGCTGTCGGCGCGCGGTTGGCTTCGGAATATCCCGCATAAGCGGTAACATTCGGCTGAACCTTGTAGGTAGCCCCGATCGCTGGGTTGAACCGCCGATATTGCGCGTCGCCATCCAGCGCGGTGCCGAGCTGGTCCATCAGACGGACCTGGGCCACATTGAAGCGGCCGCTTGCCGTCACGGCGAGATCGGGCGTTACATTGAACGTGTCGGTGAGATAGAGGCCGTAATCGTTGTTCGTGGTCTTTAAATTGACCGGACCAGCGGTCGAATCCGGCTCGTCGACGAACAGGCCGGATGAGGCGATGACCAGTTGCGGCGTCACCACGCCCAGTTGAGTGAACGCTTGGTAGTCCGTCGCCGAACTGTCGATGCTGGCGCCGAAGACGAAATGATTGTCACGCCCGAACAGCGGCGCCGTATATGCGGCCTGAACGGACCCGCCGAGGCTGACCGTGCGGGTGGCGTCCTCATCGTTTTCACCGATCGGAAGCGCGCCGCCGTCCGATATGTCCGGTATTTGGCCGCCGCCTCTCCCGATCAGGGGATTGCCGTTCCCGTCGCACAGCCCGCTGCCGTTGTCGCACGCGACATCGTCGGTGGTGTTGCCGTTAGCAACGGTCTGACGGAATTCGCGATAGTAGAAGTTGCTTTGCAGGGATAGATCGTCGCTCGGCTGGTATGAGCCGTTCAGCGTAACGAATTCCAACTGATCCCGAACATTCTGTGGGCTGGTGAAGACCAGCGATCGGCTGACGGCTAGTTCTTGGATTGGGGTGGGGCCTTGTCCCTGCAACAGGTTGTTCGCGCCGGTGAAGCTGATATCGACTGCATAGTTATCGCCGCGCCTCGCGACGTCGGCATAGAATTGCTGGACGGAGTCCGGCGAGAACTCGCGCCAGCCATCTTCATTGAGGATCCTGCCCGCCGCGTAGACCGCCCAATCTCCGAACTTCTGGCCGTACTGGAGCGAAAAGTTCCGCTGCCCGAATGAGCCGCCGGAGATCTCGGCCTCGCCGCCTTGGTAGGTGAAGCCCGTCTTCATCTCGACGTTCAGCGCGCCGCCTAGCGCGTTGAGGCCAAACACTGGGTTCGAGCCGACGACGGTGATGCGGTTGACCGCGATGTCCGGGAACAGGTCCCAATTGACCGTATCGCCGAACGCCTCGTTGATGCGGACGCCGTTCTGATAGACCGCCAGGCCTTCGGAGGTACCCAGCACCGGCGAGGCGGTGAAACCACGATAAATGATGTCGGGTTGAAAGGGATCGTCGAGATCGTCATCGATGTTGACGCTTCCCAACTTGCCGTTGATCGAGTGGATCAGGCTTGCCTGTCCTTCTCGAGAAACGTCGGAGGCGGACAGGATTTGCGTGTTGCTCGGCACTTTGTCCGGGTCAATGCCGGAACCGGGCAGCGGCGTGGTTCCGATGACAATGATTTCCTGGCGCTGTGCGGCTGAATCGTCCGACGACTGCGCTAGCGAAATAGCCGAGACGGTCGAGCAAAAAAGCGCGATCAGTCCGAGTTGGACGGTCTTCAAAATGTTGCCTGTATGACGAAATGCGGTGCGAGCCTAATTAGCCTTGCAGGCGGACCTTGGCCCATGGGCGCTTTTCCTGATTTTCGTGGGAAAAATTCCCGATCTTGCGCGGAAGGCGAAAGCGCCTGCTAGATAGGAGGATTGGAGGCTTCAGCCCATGTCGCTCAGGTTCAGGCTTATTCTTTCGGTCGCGCTCATGCTCCTGATCAGCGTGACGCTGGGTGGTGGCTTGGCGTGGCTGCATGCCATCCGTTCGGTCGCCACCGAGATGGACGCGGCACTGGTGGTTGGCGAGCATACCGTCCAAACCGTGATCCCTTTTATCGGTTCCACCCCGGACGTGCCTGTCGCTTTACATCAGCTGATCTCAACTTTCGACGGCGACCGCCATCTGCGTGCGACATTGACTGACAAGGACGGCGAGATCGTCGCCCGCTCGTTCCTCGCGGTTCCGCCGGCGCCAGTTCCAAAATGGTTTGCCCGGGCAGTCGGACGCACGACGCCGTCGGCCAAGCTGGCGCTTTCGGGTCATCTGGCAGGCGGTTCGATCGTGCTGGAGACTGACCCACAGAACGAGCTAACCGAGGTTTGGACTGAGTTCGGAGACAATATCAAGATCTTGGCCGTGTTCGTCGCGTTTACCTTTCCGATGATCTACTGGACCCTAGGGTGGGCGTTGAGGCCCCTCGACCAAGTTTCACGCGCGTTTCATGATGTCGGACCCTCCGTATCTCCCGCTCATATCGAGGTCGGCGGTCCGCCCGAATTGGTTGAGCTTGCGCGCGGCTTCAATACAATGGTCGATCGCCTTGCACTGTTCGAGGCCAGCAACCGCCGGCTGCACGAACAATTATCGACCATCCAGGAGGATGAGCGCGCCGAATTGGCTCGCGATCTGCACGATGAAATCGGGCCGCATCTGTTCGCCATGGGCGTAGATGCGGCTGCAATCCAGAAAATGGCGGAAGCGCGCGGACTGATCGATATCGTTGCTGAGGTCCAGCTTATCCGCGAAGGCGTGACCCATATACAGCATCACGTTAGGGCTATTCTTGGGCGCTTGCGGTCGGGCGGCCTCATGGAATTCGGGTTGCAACAGGCATTGGAAAATCTGACGGCTTTCTGGCGGTCCCGCCATCCCCAAGTCGCGATCTCCGTTAAGACATTATGTGCCGATCAGGGCTACGGCGAAAGTTTCGACGGGGTAGTGTATCGGATTGTGCAGGAAAGCTTGAGCAACGCGATGCGACATGGAAAGCCGCGTCGGGTCGAGATCACGATCGACGCAAGGTCGGAACTGGAAGCCATCGTCGAAGTGTCGGATGACGGCGGCGGGCTAAAGTGGTCAGGCGAAACGCTCGGCTTCGGCCTGCGCGGTATGGCCGAGCGAGTGACCGCGCTCGGTGGACATCTGGAAATTCGCGATCGTGCCGGAGCGCCGGGGGTGACCGTCACAGCGCGACTGCCTTTGCCCGAAGGGTCGCGGACGGTCGCCGCATGAAGCTTCTGCTCATAGATGACCATGCAATCGTACGCGCCGGCATTCGGCGATTGCTAAGTTCGCTTTCTGACATCTCCATCGTCGAGGCCGCAACCGGTCGCGACGCACTCATCCGTTACCGAGAGAGGCGACCCGATGTTGTGATTCTCGACATCAATCTACCCGGCATCGGTGGATTGGAACTGCTGCAGCGGCTGATGATCGACGATCCGACCGCTTGCGTCCTTGTCTTCAGCATGCATGCCGAAGCGATCTACGCCTCGCGGGCGCTACAGGCAGGAGCCAAGGGCTATATGAGCAAGAACGCCGCGCCGGATGAGATACTGGTTGCGATTCGGCGATTGGCCGAAGGTGGACGCTACATCGAAAGTGAGATCGCCCAGGAGCTGGCGCTGCAGAGCGCGCCCGAAGGCCATCTGCTGCACCGACTGACCGAACGCGACATGGAGATACTGCGTCTGCTAGGCGAAGGGCGGAGCTTGGCCGAAATCGCCGGGGAACTCGGCGTCGGCTACAAAACGATCGCCAATACCTGCAGCCAAATTAAGACCAAGCTGGGCGTATCCCGCACCGCTGACCTGATCCGGCTTTCGATCGAAATGGGCGTTTCCTGACTTGGGAGAATAGTGACCGAACACGCGCAAAGTTTAGGGGCGGTATCAGATTGCCACGAGCAGCGAATGTCGGCTTCGGCTTAATCCTGCCCCCGCAACCACGCTGGTTTGCGTTACACTGCGCTAATCTACGCAAATGACCGGTGGCCGCTTCGCAGCAATAAAGACCTTGCCACCATGAAATTGACATGCGTAACCGTTTTTATGCTGAACATTTGACGGTAGAGCCGACTTTGCCCGGTTTCTCGGGAGAGGTTTCTCAATTCGCTGTTGTGGGCACAAGGGTCATTTTGAGACCAAGCGCGTGAATGACCTTGAGTATCGTCTCGTGACGCGGATGTGCACCGGGAGCCAGGGCCTTATAGAGGCTTTCACGGCCTAAGCCGGAAGCGCGGGCAATTTCGGCCATGCCCTTCGCCTTCGCTACATCGGCCAGGGCAGAAAGGAATACGTTCGGGTTGGAGTCATCAAGGCATGCCTGCAGGTATTCGGCCATCACCTCTTCGCTATCGAGATAGTCGGCGGCATCGAATCGTGCGAACTTGGTCATGGTTTGTCCTTCTCCAATTCCCGAGCCAATGCTTTAGCCCTCTTAATATCACGCTTTTGGCTGGATTTGTCTCCGCCGCACAAAAGTACATAGACAACCTGTGCTTGTCGGGTGAAATAGACGCGATAACCAGGACCGATATGCACGCGCATTTCACTCACGCCGTCGCCGACCGGTTCGCAATCACCGAAATTGCCGTGTTCCGCCGACTTAATCCGAGCGAGGATACGAGCCTTGCCCTTTGAGTCCGGTAGGCGGCGCAGCCAATCATCGAAAACGGCATGGAGAATGAAGGTCAACATGACGGACTGTATCTATGTGGATACGGATATTCAAGGGTTATCTTCTCGATAACGAATGTTGGGACGAGTAGGCCGTGTTGGCCGAAAGTATCGGAGTCATGTGATGTAAGGATTGCTGGTCAGCAAATCTTGGTTATCCAGGTGCCCTCTCTCATAGCGCCACCGCGAAGCCATCATAGTCATCTTCGTTTATTTCGACCCGACCGCATGAACCGATTGAAAGTGAAACGCAGGCGTCATCTATGCTGCCAGCTTCGGAATATCCCACTCGAAGAATCGCAAGTATCGTTGGCTGGTGCAGTTCCTTCAGATCAACGCAATGAGCGAATGTCGGTCTTCTCTCGGTGGTATCCTGCCCCCGCAACCAACATTAAAGCGCGCCGATAGATTTCGTTTCGCTAGGGCAGGGGGCTCATCGGGCCCTAAGCGACGGATGTCGTAGTAGCGAGTTTTAGCGGACCAGCAGCGCAACCTATTGAGATTATCTGCCAGCGGCATTCCGTATCGAAGTTTGATGGTAGCATCGACCCGTGGCAGCACTTCCACCTGGCCGCTTATTTAGAATGGCGCTACAAAGTAAAGAGGGCGAGCGGGGGCTCGCAAGAAGAGGTGATTTACTGCCTATTTGAAATATAAGTTCGTGTGCCCGGGAAAATGACAACTTTGACTAATTCACAATTTCAAAATTACTTGAATCCATTTTCCATAATGGACCTTCTCCGGCCCAAAAAAGGCAGACACCGAGATGGGCAATGTTTGCAAACTCGATGAGTTGGCCGCAAAGCTGAGCGTGGGGCTTGCGCTGATACGACCCGAACGGAATATACGTAGAAGTAGACCATGCCCAAGCTCGCCTACTACAGTGAGAAAATCGGGGCGGCGCCGCGATCGAATTAGATAGTGGCGAAGTCTGCATGCTATCGGTTGCCAGGACCGGTATTCTCGTCCGGACCTTCCGAAAAGATGACTTCCTCGGCTATTTTCTAGGCGCAGTCCTCAATACCCGAGCGACATCACCCCGGAATCGATGGGCGGCTTCCCCCGGAATCAGCACGATTACCCGCCAACTCGAAGAAATAGGCACGCTTGGCGGGAACCAGATGCAGTGCTTTGGTCAGTCGCGCTAAGGCATGGGGAGAGGCGCTATGCGAGACGTGCGAGGCTGGTCAGCACCAGCCGCACGAGCTCCGCTTGGCGCGACGCGCCGGTCTTGGCCAGAACGCGCTTGCAATAGGTGCGCGCACTGGTGCGCGTCACGCCGAGATGTATCGCAATTTCATCCAAGGCTAAGCCGTCGGTCAGCATAACCGCAAGTCGTGCTTCAACTTGGGTTAGGCCGAAATGTTGAGCAACAAAGGGGACCATCCTCGGGGATGAGCCGTGGGAACCGCGCTTCAGATAAACGACAAAGGCCGGCCCGTTATTGGCGGCCAGCCCCGTGAGATGTTCCGCTCGCCGGACGATCAGGTTGACATTCTGGCCTGACTCGGCGACGGCAATCATGGTTTGAGCTTGAGCGGCCGGATCGCTCGCGACCTTCTCGAGAATCTGAGCATAGTGACGCTGCGCGGCGTCCACCAAGCTGAGCCGACCCTCGGAGATTAGAATAGGCGCTTCGCTGGCAAGAATTTCGTCCGCCTCCGTGTTCGTACCGACGATCGACCCTTGGCCGTCAAGTAGAACCATGCCCACGCCCCAGGCGGCGACGGTTTGGGCATAGAGGCGAGTTTCCGAGCGCTGGCGCTCCAGTCGTGAATAGATTTGTACCGCCCGGTCAAGATGGGGTAGCAGATTACGGATCGAATATGCCTCATCGTTCGAGAACGGGCCTCGCGCCGCATCGCGCGCGCCGCTGAGCCAGGCGTCGACATCGTCATGGCGGCCAAGATAGCAGAAGAATGCATGCTCGATATTCAGCGGCTTGCAGAAACGCGTGTAGAAGTCGGACCGCAACAGGACATCGCGGGCGATCAAATCCTCGAAGCGGTAGAATTTCCCGACCGACATATGCTCATAGCTAACGGGGTCCTGATATTGATAGACCCGGCGATAGAGGTCGCTGGAATAGTGGAAATCCCACTCCGCATCGGCCACGATGACATCACCGTCGCTGCGGCCCGAGGGCGTGAATTTGAACATGATGCTGCTGGCGTTGGTGACGGAGCGCAGAATCGGCGCCAACGACGCCCAGGGTCTATCGGCGAGCGGCGCGTCATAGATCGCCGCGATCACATCGTCCCGCATGTCCTCCCCGGATTTCCCATCGCGACCGCCTGACACCGATTGTCCCCAATTGGAGATAGCGCGCCGCGAGGCTAACTGTTTATGGTCTCACCCTAACTCAAAAGGTTCGACAAGAGAACTCATGGATGCCATCGCACC